>NZ_JBYSXG010000069.1:0-20484 GCF_058782005.1 Sphingomonas sp. FW306-1B-B10E | reverse complement strand
ACCCCAACCCCTCCCCTAAAGGGGAGGGGCTAGTGGAAGTCCGCACCACCTGCGCTTATTGCGGCGTCGGGTGCGGCATTCTAGCCACCCGCACCGGCGAACGCGCGGTCGACATCCAGGGCGATCCCGAGCACCCCGCCAATCACGGCCGCCTCTGCTCCAAGGGAACGCATCTCGGCGAGACCGTCGGGCTCGAAGGCCGGCTGCTCCATCCGATGATCGGCAAGCGCCGCGCGAGCTGGGACAAGGCGCTCGACCTCGTCGCGAAGCGCTTCCAGCAGACGATCGCCGAGCATGGGCCGGACAGCGTCGCCTTCTATGTCTCGGGCCAGCTGCTCACCGAGGATTATTACGTCGCCAACAAGCTGATGAAGGGCTTTGTCGGCTCGGCGAACATCGACACCAATTCGCGGCTGTGCATGTCGAGCGCCGTCTCGGGGCACCTGCGCGCGTTCGGCGAGGACGTGGTGCCGGCGTCGTACGATGACCTTGACGCGGCCGACCTGGTCGTGCTGGTCGGGTCGAACACCGCCTGGTGCCATCCCGTGGTCTATCAGCGCATCCGCGCGCGCTGCGATGCCGGCGCCAAGCTGGTGGTGATCGATCCGCGCCGCACCGAGACCGCCGAGGAAGCCGACCTGCATCTGCCGCTGCGCCCCGGCAGCGACGTTGCGCTGATGAACGGGCTGCTCGCGCATTGCCGCACCAACGGACTGATTGACGAGGCTTACCTGTCCCGCAGCGTCAGCGTATCCGACGACTTTTGGGACAAGGTTGGAGAGGGGAGCGACCTGTGGTCGGTGGCGAAGGCATGCGACCTTCCGCCCGCCGACCTCAGGCGCTTCTTCGAGCTGTTCGCGGCGCACCCGCGTACCGTCACGCTGTTCAGCCAGGGCGTGAACCAGTCGTTGCGCGGCACCGACCAGGTCAACGCGATCGTCAACGTGCATCTCGCCACTGGCCGGATCGGCAAGCCCGGCGCGGCGCCTTTCTCGATCACCGGCCAGCCCAACGCGATGGGCGGCCGCGAGGTCGGCGGCCTCGCCTCGACGCTGGCGGCGCACATGGATTTCGCGCCGGAGAATGTCGCACGCGTGCAGCGCTTCTGGGCGGCGCCGGCCGTGGCGTGCCGGCCGGGGCTCAAGGCAGTCGACCTGTTCCGCGCTGTAGGCGAGGGGCGGATCAAGGCGCTCTGGGTGATGGCGACCAACCCGGCGGTGTCGATGCCGGATGCCGGCCGCGTGCGCGAGGCGCTGGCGGCGTGCCCGTTCGTGGTGGTGTCCGACGTGATCGCCGAAACCGATACCAGCAAGTTCGCGCATGTCCGCCTGCCGGCTGCCGCCTGGGGCGAGAAGGACGGCACGGTGACCAATTCGGAGCGGCGGATCAGCCGCCAGCGCGCGGTGCTCGACCTGCCCGGCGAGGCGAAGCCGGATTGGTGGATCGTCAGCCGGGTCGCGCAGAGGATGGGCTGGCGAACGGCCTTTGCGTATGACCGGCCCGCCGACATCTTCCGCGAGCATGCCCGGCTGTCGACCTATCAGAATGGCGGCGAGCGGCTGTTCGCGCTACCGGGCCACGTCGCCATCGGCAACCAGGCTTATGACGATCTCACCCCGTTCCGCTGGGGCGGCGATGCCTTCGCCGACGGTCGGTTTCCCACGCCTGAGGGCAAGGCGCGGCTGGTACCAGTACAGCAGACGGCGCTGCACGACCCGCTTCACAAATGGCCGCTGACGCTGAATACCGGACGCTATCGCGACCATTGGCACACGATGACGCGGACCGGCCTCAGTCCGAAGCTCGCGCGACATCGCGACGAGCCCTTGGTCGAGGTTCATCCCGACGATGCCGCCGCGCTGGGTCTCGCCGATCGCGGTCTCGCCCGCGTGTCGACGCCGCAGGGCGCGAGCCTGTTCCGCGTGACGATCAGCGCCGGCCAACGCCGCGGTGAGCTGTTCACCCCGATCCACTGGACCGACCAGCAATCGACCGGCGGGCGCACCGGCCTGTTGCCGCGGCCGCTGGTCGACCCGCATTCGGGGCAGCCTGGGTTCAAAGCGACCCCCGCCGCGATCGCGCCGATCGCGGTGGCGTGGCGCGGGTTCCTGCTCGCTTCAGGCGAGTCGGGCCAGCCCGACTGCCTATGGGCGACGCGGGTGCGCGTGCCGGGCGGCGTGCTCTACGAGCTTGCCGGCGAGGGCGATCCGGCTCTGCTCGATGCACTGCTTCCCAAGGGCGAGCGCATCGAGGCGGTCGACCATGCGCGCGGTTCGCGGCGGCTCGCGGTGCTGCAGGAAGGCAGGCTCACCGCCGCCTTGTTCGTAACCCGTGAGGGGCTGCTGCCGGCGCGAGACTGGTTGATCGCGCAGATCGGCGAAGCGGCCAGCCCGGCGGTACTCGCTGGCGCCGCCCCGGGCGCGCGTGAGGATCGCGGACCGATCGTGTGCCTGTGCTTCGATGTGGGGCTCAAGACGATCGTCCAGGCGGTCGTGTCGCAGCAGCTGACCAGCGTCGAGGCGGTCGGCGCGGCGCTGTCGGCCGGAACCAATTGCGGCTCGTGCCGCCCGGCGATCCGGCGGTTGATCGAGCAGAACAGGAGCGCGGCCAATGGCTGAGATCGAACCGGGCGAGGTATGGCTGGTCGGGGCGGGGCCGGGCGATCCCGACCTGCTGACGCGCAAGGCCGAGCAGCTGCTGCGCGCGGCGAGCGTGGTGTTTCACGACGCATTGGTGAGCGAAGGCGTGCTCGCGCTGATTCCCGCGCAGGTTCGCATGGTGGCGGTCGGCAAGCGCTCGGGCCGGCATTCGAAGGACCAGGATTCGATCAACGCGCTTCTCGTCAAGGCGGCATTGGCCGGGGAGCGCGTGGTGCGGCTGAAGGGTGGTGATCCGTCGATGTTCGGGCGCTCGGCGGAGGAAGCAGCCACGCTGGCCGCGGTCGGCGTGCGGGCGCGGATCTGCCCGGGCGTCACCGCGGCCAGCGCGGTAGCAGCGTCGGCGGGAATTTCGCTGTCGCTGCGCGGGATGGCGCGGCGCGTGCAGTTCGTCACGGCGCATGCCCGCGCCGGCGAGCCACTCGTGCTCGACTGGGCGCAACTCGCCGATCCGGGGTCCACGACGGCATTCTACATGGGGCGCTCGGCCGCCGCCGACATCAGCCGCAACCTTATCACGCAGGGGCTCGATCCCAAGACGCCGGTCCTGGTCGCCTGCGACGTCAGCCTGCCGAGCGAGCGCTGCCTGCGCACGCGGCTCGATCTGCTGCCGCTTGCGGTGCAGGCAGTGACCGAGGGCAAGCCGACGTTGATCCTGGTCGGCGAAGCGGTGCGGCAGGCGGAGCCTGTGCCCGCTTTGCGGATGGCGGCGGGGGCCGGTCTTTAGCCGCTACATGTCCGTCAGCCCGCGCGTGTCCGGGCGGAAGCGATCGTGGCGGGGGAGATCGTCGCCGGCTTCGGCCCAGGCGATCCGCTCGGCATAGAAGATGTGGAAGCCCGGCGTCACGGCGTCGGGCGCGTCGAGCGTGGCGATGCTGAAATCCACCGTCTCGGGCTGGTGATCGACCTGCATCAGCAATGGCGTGCCGCAGCGGGTGCAGAAGCGCCGATGGCCGAAATCGCTCGATGCGACCCTGCCGACCCGCTCGGCGCCCTGGGTGAAGACGAAATCGCCGATCGGCACGGTTGCGAAGGCCATGGCCGGGCTGCCCGAATTGCGCTGACAGGTGCGGCAATGGCACCACCCCGCGTCGTAAGGCGGGGAAGCTAGCCGGTAGCGCACCGCGCCGCACAGGCAACCGCCTTCCATCGTCAGCTCCGATAGTCGGCGTTGATCGATATATAGCCGTGGGTGAGATCGCAGGTCCACACGGTCGCGCGGCCATCACCTAGTCCGAGATCGACGCCGATCTCGATCTCGCGGCCCTTGAGGTGCGCGGCGACAGGCGCCTCGTCATAGCCTTCGACCGCAAGGCCGTCACGGGCCACCTGGGTGGCGCCGAAGCGGATCGCGAGCTTGTCGCGCTCGGCGGGCTCGCCGGCCTTGCCGACCGCCATCACGACCCGGCCCCAATTGGCGTCCTCGCCGGCGATCGCGGTCTTGACCAAGGGAGAATTGGCGATCGACATCGCGATGCGGTGTGCGCTGCGATCGCTCTCGGCGCCTTCGACAGTGATTTCGATAAGCTTCTGCGCCCCTTCGCCATCGCGCACGACGAGCAACGCGAGCTGGTGGCATAGGTCGGCGAGCGCGGCGCGGAACGCATCGGCGCCGTCACCGTCCTCGTCGGCAAGGACTGCATTGCCCGCCTTGCCCGTGGCGAAGGCGAGGATCGTGTCGCTTGTCGAGGTGTCGCCGTCGACCGTAATGCACGAGAAGGTCCTGCGGTTGGCGTCGGCGAGCGCAAGCTGCAGGAATTCGGGCGCGACCGCCGCATCGGTGAAGACGAAGCCGAGCATCGTCGCCATATCGGGCGCGATCATCCCCGAGCCCTTGATGATCCCGATCAGGTTGACCGTGCGGCCATCGACCACCGCGGTCGTCATCGCTCCCTTGGCGAATGTGTCGGTGGTCATGATCGTCGCGGCGGCGTCTTCCCAATCGCAAGGTTCGGCAGTGAAGGCGGTGTCGAGCCCGGCTTCGGCCCTGTCGATCGGCAGCGGCACGCCGATCACCCCGGTGGACGACACGAACACGTCCGAAGGCTCGCAGCCGAGATGCGCCGCGGCACGCGCGGCAATCGCCTCGACCGCTGCACGGCCGCGATTTCCGGTGAAGGCATTCGAATTGCCGGCATTGACCACCAGCGCGCGCGCCCTGCCGAGAACCAGCGCCTTGCGACACCATTCGACTTCGGGCGACGGGCACTTGCTGTTGGTCAGCACGCCGGCCACGCTGGTGCCCTCGTCGAGGGTGACGAAAGTAAGGTCGCAGCGGTCCCAATTCTTGTAGCGCGCCCGCGCGACACGCGGCGTCACGCCCGCGATGGCCGGGAGGGCGGGAAAGGCAAGGGCGAGTGGGGAGCGTTCGGTGGACATGGCGAGACCTGCTGATAGGGTGCGGCTGCTTCGGGCAGCAGGCGGCAAAGATCAATGATTTTGGCGATAGCGGCGGCGTATCTCGGTTCCAAGCTTGCGGCTTTCCCCACCGGGCAGGAAACCTCCGCCAGGGCGGTACAGCCGGCGGGCAATCCGGGCTCCTGGGTCACGCCAGACGACTATCCCCCCGCCGCACTGCGCGCCAACCAGTCCGGTCCCGTCGGCGTCCGGCTCTCGATCGACAGCGCGGGCACGGTTACTGGATGCACCATTATCCATTCGTCCGGAGCGGCTGCTCTCGATGATGCCACATGTGCGCTGCTGTTGAGGCGCGCTCGGTTCACCCCCGCAATCGACGGCAGCGGCAAGGCAATCGCTTCGAGCTGGAGCACGCGCTTTCGCTGGGAGATCCCGAAGGCCGAGCCCGTGCCTGTGGCGAACTGGCGCAGCGCCGCGGTGATCACGGTCTCCATGGAGGGGCGTGTCCTGTCGTGCGAAGATCGTTCGAGCGGATTGATACCGGCCCAGGTGGGCCCGCCTTGCGACAGTTTCCGCGGCCAGCTTCCGCCCGACATGTTGCGGGGGGTGGGCTGGATGCCAGGCGACCACCCCATCACCATCGAGGCGGCGATGCACTTCGACGGCCTGCCGGAACCGCAGCTCGATTATCGTGATCCGGGGCAAGTCATCAGGGCGCACGTCAAAGTGCGGTTTGAGGTGAGCGAAGCAGGCGACATCGAAAACTGCAATTTCTTGCCCACGGGCGAGGAAGGATGGATGGCGGCGATGCTCCCCGATTCATGTGCCGAGCTGACGGACAAGATGGTGCCGCGCACGACGGCGGAGGGCAAACCCCAGCGAAGCGCCGGCACCTTCGAGATCGCGGTCTCGCGGAAGAAATAGTCCATCTCTGCTGCCGCAGCTATCGCACCGCGTCGGCGCGTTACTGGTGCTTTCCCGCTCGAAGTGTCGCGTTGGAAGAGCACAGGTGAGGCGTCGGTGTCGCGGTAGCGTCGCAGTCGCAAACCCGGCGCTTCGGGCGAAAAATTGCTTCCTCGTGTCATCCGAGCCAATCGATTCGATGCGACGCTGCCTCGCCTCGGCACTCCAAGGCGAGTGAATTCTTAGCGAAGCTGTCTCGCGTCCCAAGCATTTTGATTAGACGAATGGCGGGTGGCACACTATGTCGCTGCCTCCTGCACGAAGAGAGCCGAATTGAACCTGCTGCTTCTCCTTACCGCGCTGTTCGCGAGCCTGACCGGTGCCGGTGCGGGCGAGCGCGCGGTGCGGCAGGCGCAGGACGTGGCGGTGGTTCGTGCGGCGGAATCGGTGCAGGCTGCGGTCGATCCGGCCCGGCGCGCTCTGCCGACGACGGGGCACGCCGCGCGCATCGCGATCGCGCAGCCGCTTTATCCGCAGGCGCATGCAGCAGCGCTGCCGGCTGCCTATCTGCCGTTCGAGCGCCGTCTCGAATAGCGCGCCGGGAACGGCGCGCCGACGCAGCGCGCGCCCTTGCTTTGCACATCGATGCGGGCGCCGGCCATGCCGTGCCCGCCTGACCAACATCAGAATACGACAGGAACTCCCATGCTCGGCGGCCTTGCCAAGACCATTTTCGGTTCTTCGAACGAACGCTACGTCAAGTCGCTCGGCGCGATCGTCCAGAAGATCAATGCGTTCGAACCCGCCATTTCGGCGATGGACGACGCCACCCTCGCCAACCAGACGGTGCTGTTCCGCGAGCGGCTGGCGAACGGCGAGAAGCTCGACAGCATCCTTCCGGAGGCGTTTGCCACGGTGCGCGAGGCGGCCAAGCGGACGCTCGGCCAGCGCCATTACGACGTCCAGATGATCGGCGGCATCGTGCTTCATCGCGGCGAGATCGCCGAGATGCGCACCGGTGAAGGCAAGACGCTCGTCGCGACGCTCGCGACCTATCTCAACGCGCTGCCGGGCGAGGGCGTCCACGTCATCACCGTCAACGACTATCTCGCCAAGCGCGACGCTGAATGGATGGCGCAGGTCTACGGCTTCCTCGGCCTGACCACCGGGGTGATCATCCCGAACCTCAGCGATCAGGAACGCCGCGACGCGTACAATGCCGACATCACCTACGGCACCAACAACGAGTTCGGCTTCGATTACCTGCGCGACAACATGAAGTACGACCGCGCCTCGATGGTCCAGCGGCCGTTCGCGATGGCGATCGTCGACGAGGTCGACTCGGTGCTGATCGATGAGGCGCGCACGCCGCTGATCATCTCGGGGCCGACCGACGACCGCAGCGAGCTTTATATGGGCGTCGACGGAATCGTGAAGCAGCTCGTCCCCGTCGATTACGAGAAGGACGAGAAGCAGCGCACCGTCGTGCTCACCGAGGACGGCACCGAAAAGGTCGAGCGGATGCTCGAGGCGGCCGGGCTGCTCCAGGGCGCCAATCTCTACGATTTCGAGAACACCCAGGTGGTCCACCACCTCAACCAGGCGCTGCGCGCCAACGTGATGTTCAAGCGTGACATCGACTACATCGTGAAGGACGGCAAGGTCGTCATTATCGACGAGTTCACCGGCCGCATGATGGACGGCCGGCGCTGGTCGGAGGGGTTGCATCAGGCGGTCGAAGCCAAGGAAGGCGTCCAGATCGAGCCCGAAAACCAGACGCTCGCGAGCATCACCTTCCAGAACTATTTCCGCATGTACCCCAAGCTTGCAGGCATGACCGGCACCGCGGCGACCGAGGCGCCCGAATTCTTCGACATCTACAAGATGAACGTGGTCACCATCCCGACCAACCTGCCGGTGCGCCGCGTCGACGAGGAAGACGAGTTCTACAAGACCACCGAAGAGAAGTTCGCGGCGATCGCCAAGAAGATCCGCGAACATGCCGCCAAGGGCCAGCCGGTGCTGGTCGGCACCGTGTCGATCGAGAAGAGCGAATTGCTCTCCGAATTCCTCAAGAAGGAGGGCGTCGAGCATTCGGTGCTCAATGCGCGGCATCACGAGATGGAGGCGGGCATCGTCGCCCAGGCCGGCCGGCTCGGCGCAGTGACGATCGCCACCAACATGGCCGGCCGCGGCACCGACATCCAGCTGGGCGGCAATCTCGAATTCCGTATCCATGACGAGCTCGAAGGCGTGGAGGAAGGCCCGCAGCGCGACGCCGCGATCGAGCAGATCAAGGCCGAGATCCAGGCCGAGAAGGCGCGTGTGCGCGAAGCCGGCGGGCTGTTCGTGCTCGGCACCGAGCGCCACGAGAGCCGCCGCATCGACAACCAGCTGCGCGGCCGCTCCGGCCGCCAAGGCGATCCGGGCCTGTCGCGCTTCTACCTCAGCCTCGACGATGACTTGCTGCGCATCTTCGGCTCGAACACCTTGTTCGCCAAGATGATGCGCAACAATATCGAGGATGGCGAGGCGATCGGCAGCAAGTGGCTGTCCAAGGCGATCGAAACCGCGCAGCGCAAGGTCGAGGCGCGCAACTACGACATCCGCAAGCAGGTCGTCGAATATGACGACGTGATGAACGACCAGCGCAAGGTCATCTACGAGCAGCGCGCCGACATCATGGATGCCGACACGGTGGGCGAGGTCGTCGCCGACATGCGGCTCGAGACGGTCAATTCGATCGTCGGCGAGGCGTGCCCGCCCAACAGCTATCCGGAGCAATGGGATGTGGCGGGGCTCAAGGAGAAGCTCTCCTCGACGCTTGGTGTCGACGCGCCTGTCGAGAGCTGGATCGCCGCCGAGGACGGGATCGACCCGGAGCAGGTCGAGGAGCGCGTTCGCGAACTGGCCGATGCGGTGGTTACCACCAAGTCCGACGAGCTCGATCCCGAGACCTGGACGCAGATCGAGAAGTCGATCCTGCTGCAGAATCTCGATCATCATTGGAAGGAGCATCTGGCGATGCTCGACGCGCTGCGCCAGGTCGTCCACCTGCGTGCCTATGCGCAGAAGACGCCGATCAACGAATATAAGCACGAGGCGTTCGCGATGTTCGAGCGGATGCTGGCGAACATCCGCGAGGACGTGACCCGGACGCTCGCCTTCGCGCAGTTCCGCATGGCCCCGCCGCCCGACCTGCCCGAACTGCCCGACTTCCTGACCACGCACATCGACCCGTTGACCGGGGTCGACGACAGCGGCGATTATGACGCGGGTGCGGCGGGAATGGTGTTCAACCAGCTGCCGCAGATGGGAATTCCGCAGCCTTCAGGCGAAAATCTCGGCACCGATCCGAGTGAATGGGAAGGGCTGGTCAGCCGCAACGCGCCGTGCCCGTGCGGATCGGGCCGCAAGTACAAGCACTGCCACGGCGCACTGACGGCTTGAGGCTAGGAGCTCCTCCCCGAGCGCAGCCCGGGGAGGAGTTTGGAAGTTACCGCGTTTCGGGCATCTTGATCGACGGGCCCAGGCGGTCGAGCACTTCGCGTGCGTCGAAGGCGCGGACATTGTCGGTCGGCTTGGGGCCGCGGCCGGTGACGATCTCGGCAGTCGCCTCATATTGGCGAACGGTGCGATAATCCCAGTCGCGGTCGTTCCAGAACGGATCGTCCCAGAACGGATTGTAGCTGCGCCAGCCCCAGCGCGACCCGCGATAGAAGCGCCACGACGGGCTCCAATAGCCCCAGGGGCCGCCGCCGTAGAAACCGCCGCCGAACGCGCCCGGCGTGCGATAGGTGTCGGTGCGGGTCTCGGTATCGCGGGTGACCAGGATGAAGTGATCGAAGCCGCGCTGCACGGTCAGTTCGGCTGCCCGGTACAGCAGATAGCGCTCGACCGTCTCGCGCGCAGTGAGGCTGTTGCCCGAGAAGCTGACGCGGAAGCGGTTGCTTTCGATCTGCTCGTCCGAGAAGCCAGCGCGCGACGACGCAGTGGCGGGTTGATAGGGCGTCGCGGTCATGCAGCCTGCGAGCGCGGCACTGCCCGCTAGGGCCGCGGCCAGCGCCGTGATGCGCGAGCGCCTGGTTATGCCTTTTAGCATGGTTCCTCCGGTAGTTATGGCGAGGGGCGGGGATGCCGATCGTCAGTTCGAACGCGCGCGGGATGTGAAAGGCTCCGCACGATTGCGCGATGAATCGTGCGCCAGCGGCGATTGACGGAGCCTGAACGCGTCAGCCGATTCGCTCCGGAACTTCCATGGCTTCCTCGGCGATCTTCGCACGCGATGCCATCGCTTCCCAGGGGAAGACGAACCAGTCCTTGTCCACGCTGCGGTCTATCGTGCGGGCGCGATAGTCGACGCGCTGGCTGGAAAGGCGATTGTCGAGCAATACGGCGAAACGGATATTGGTGTCGACCGCGCCGAGCGCGGCAAGTGCGGCGCGAATCTCGCCGATTGTCTTGCCGCTGTCGTTGATGTCCTCGACGAACAAGAGATGGTCGCCTGCGCGGGCGCGCTCGGCCAGGACGGCGATCAGCGCCGGGCCGAACGATGCGATCCGTGCCGAGTGATCGATCGATACCAGCGGCAGGTCCATGCGGTGCGACAGATACACGGCAGGCGCGAGCCCGCCACGGCCGACCCCGACGAGCAGCGACGGCCGCCAGCCTTCGGTCTCCATTGCCGCCGCGAGCGCCGTCACCCCGGCGACCATCTCTTCATGCGTGTAGGGCGTGAAGACGGTCTCGCTCACGCCTGCGCCTCGACATAGGCGTCGAGCCGGGCGAGGTGCCTTGCAACGTCGTCGTCGGTCAGGAACGAGCCGAGAAAGCTGTTGCGCGCCAGGGTGACGAGGTCATCCCGGTCGAGCGCGCGGCCCTGCGCGATCGCGCGGAAATTGTCGCCAACATAGCCGCCGAAATAGGCCGGATCGTCCGAATTGACCGTCGCGCGCAGTCCGAGCCGCAGCATTCGGTCGATCGGATGCACGTCGATCGACGCGACGTTGCAGAGCTTGACGTTCGACAGCGGGCAGACGGTGAGCGTCATCCCCGAACGCGCCAGGCGGGCGACCAGCGCCGGGTCCTCGAGGCTGCGATTGCCATGGTCGAGCCGGTCGACATGGAGCAGGTCGAGCGCTTCATAGACATAGTCCGGCGGACCTTCCTCGCCGGCATGCGCGACACGCTTGAGGCCCATCGCGGCGGCGGCGGCGAAGACGCGCTCGAACTTGGCGGGCGGATGGCCGACTTCGGACGAATCGAGCCCGACGCCAGCGATCTGGTCGATCCAGGGCTGCGCCTGTTCGAGCGTGTGGAAGGCGTCTTCCTCGTCGAGATGGCGCAGGAAGCAGAGGATCAGCTTGGAGGTGAGGCCGTGCTTCGCCTCCGCCGCGGCCATGCCGGCGAGCAGGCCGTTGGCGACCACCCCGAACGGAACGCCGCGATGCGTGTGCGTCTGGGGATCGAAGAAAATCTCGGCATGGACCACGCCATCGGCCGCAGCGCGATCGAAATAAGCGAGCGCCAAATCGCGGAAATCGTCTTCGGTGCGCAGCACGTCGGCGCCGGCATAATAGATGTCGAGGAAGTCCTGCAGGTTCGAGAAGGCGTAGGCGGCGCGCACTTCCTCGACCGACGCATAGGGAATGGCCACATCGTTGCGCCGGGCGAATTCGAACATCTGTTCGGGCTCGAGGCTGCCTTCGATATGGAGGTGGAGCTCGGCCTTGGGCAGGCCGGAGATGAAGGCGTCGAGATCGCTCATCGACCGAACATCGCAGGGGCGAGGGCCGAGCGCAACGCCGCGACTCGCCGTGCGTTCAGAAGGCATGCCGTCGAGCGTGATCCGCCGCTGGAACTATGACGAAGCCGAGTGCCGGCTCGATGTCACGTTCGTCAGTGGCCGTGTGTACAGCTATCATGAGGTGCCGCCCGAGATTGCGAAGGCGATGGGCGAGGCATTCTCGAAGGGAAGCTATTTCAACCGGCATATTCGCGACAATTTCGCGTTCACCGAGCATCGCCGGCGCGCGCCGTAGACCTTCATTCCCCGATGAGATGCAGCGCGACCTGGCGCCGGTGTGGCCGGCGGCGGTGCTCGAACAGGTAGATGCCCTGCCAGGTGCCAAGCGCGAGACTGCCGGCGATCAGTGGAATCGAGAGATGGATGCCCGTGAGCGCGGCGCGCAGGTGCGCGGGCATGTCATCGGGACCCTCGTCATCGTGGGCATAGTCCGCGCTCTCAGGCGCGAGGCGCGCGACCCATGCCTGCAGATCGGTGCGGACCTCTGGCGCCGCGTTTTCTTGGATGAGCAGCGATGCGGAGGTGTGCCGGCAGAACAGGGTGAGCAGGCCCTGGTCGAAACCCTCGCCGGAAACCCAGCCGACGACGTCGCGCGTAATCTCGATGAGGCCCTGGCCGTTGGTGTCGACGCCGAGGATGTGGGTCGCTTGCCGCATGAAGGAAGTGGCTCCCTGAGTAGGATTCGAACCTACGGCCGCTCGATTAACAGTCGAGAGCTCTACCGCTGAGCTATCAGGGAATAGCGGCTTCCCGGCTGTGCTGCCTCGCCACCGGCACTGGGTCCGGCGGCTGGCTCCCTGAGTAGGATTCGAACCTACGGCCGCTCGATTAACAGTCGAGAGCTCTACCGCTGAGCTATCAGGGAACAAGCCGAGGGCGCGTCTATAGCTCGTGAAATTTGCAATGCAAGCGGGTCAGGCGATGAATTGTTCCATCGTTATGCGGTCGTCGAGCGCGTGCTCGGGATCGAACAGCAAGGTGAGGTCGCGCATATGGTCGATCGCGACGTCGACGCGCGCGACTTCGCGAATCTCGCGCTGGTCGGCGACCGCGCTGACTGGGCGCTTGTCGGCCTCGAGGACACGGATGCCGATCCGGGTTTTCTCGGGCAGGATCGCGCCGCGCCAGCGCCGCGGGCGGAATGGGCTGATCGGGGTGAGCGCGAGCAGCGCCGAGCCCAGCGGCAGGATCGGGCCGTTGGCGGAGAGGTTGTAGGCGGTCGATCCGGCGGGGGTAGCAACGAGCATGCCGTCGGCCACGAGCTCTTCTAGCACGACGCGGTCGTTGACTGTGACTTCGAGCTTGGCCGTCTGGCGGGTTTCGCGCAGCAGCGAGACTTCGTTGATCGCGGGCAGCACGCATTGCTCGCCGCTGATCGTCGTCGCGGTCATGCTGAGCGGCGAGACGCGGAACGGCTTGGCGCGCCCAAGCCGCTCGTCGAGCCGTTCGAGCCGCCAGTCGTTCATCAGGAAGCCGATGGTGCCAAGGTTCATCCCGAACACGGGGACGATCCGGCGGCGCTCGAGCATCGCGTGGAGCGTCTGGAGCATGAACCCGTCGCCGCCCAGCGCGACGACCTCGTCGGCCTGATCGAGCGGTACCCAGTCATAGGCGCGATGCAGTTCCTCGGCCGCGGCTTGCGCGGGCGGCGTCGGCGAGGCGACGAGCGCGCGCAGCGTCATCCGCCGGTGACGCTCATATGGCGGGCGACCGCGGGCACAGCGCCGGCGGCGATGCGAAAATCATGGCGCTCAGGCTTCAGATCGAGCGCTCGGTCTATCTGGACATCGACTTCGGCCAGCCCGCGGGTACGGATCGCTTCGCGCAGATCGACCGAATCCTCGTGGCCGAGGCACATGTGGAGCTTGCCGTCGGTCGACAGGCGGACGCGGTTGCAGGTCGCGCAGAAATTGCCGGTGAGCGGCGAGATCAGGCCGAGCCGCGTGTCGGTTCCTGCCAGCTGCCAATAGCGCGCGGGGCCG
This sequence comes from Sphingomonas sp. FW306-1B-B10E, assembly GCF_058782005.1. Taxonomy (NCBI): domain Bacteria; kingdom Pseudomonadati; phylum Pseudomonadota; class Alphaproteobacteria; order Sphingomonadales; family Sphingomonadaceae; genus Sphingomonas; species Sphingomonas sp. FW306-1B-B10E. The sequence continues at coordinate 6,778 of NZ_JBYSXG010000069.1, read as the reverse complement.
CCGGTCTGGTGCGTGTCGGGGACGAGATCGAAGCGGTCGCGGAGGTCGGCGAGCACGGGCGGAAGCGGCAGGAAGCGATCGACACGGTCCTCGTCGATCCGGCCGAGCGGCATCGTTTCGATCAACGTGAGGTCGTGGCCCTGGTCGGCGGCCCAGGCGAGCATCGGGGCGATCTCGCCCTCGTTGAGCCCCTTGAGCGCAACCATGTTGATCTTGATCCGCAGCCCCGCCGCCTTGGCCACCGCGATGCCGTCCAGCACCTGGGTCACGTCGCCATGGCGGGTGATGTGGCGGAAGGTCGCGGGATCGCGGCTGTCGAGGCTGACATTGATCCGGCGCATGCCGGCGGCGAACAGATCCTCGGCATGCGCGGCGAGGCGGGTGGCGTTGGTGGTGAGAGTGAGCTCGTCGAGCCCCGTGCCGACCTGTCGGCCGAGCCGCCGGGCAAGATCGATCATGTCGCGGCGGACCAGCGGCTCGCCGCCGGTGAGGCGGATCTTGCGTACCCCGCGCGCGATGAAGCGCTCGGCGATCAATGCGATCTCTTCGAGGCTCAGCAATTCGGCGCGCGGCAGGAAGGTCATCGCCTCGGCCATGCAATAGCGGCAGCGCAGGTCGCAGCGATCGGTGACCGAGATGCGCAGATAGCGGATCGCCCGGCCATGGCGGTCCACCAGTCTGTCGGCGGTCGGGACGGGGGCGCTGGCCATGTTGGGGGGTTAAGGCCTTGCGCGCGGCCAAACAACCCTTCGGATGGCGGCGCGCGCCGGTTCCCGCTATCGAGGGGGGAATGGATGATAATTTCTCGATCGCCGACGCCACCGCCGCAACCGATATTCCGGTGTTCGTGCTGTCCTTCCGTCAGCGCGACGAAGTGGCCGCGGCGGCCGCCGGCGGCGGCTGGCGCGTGGTTGCCGCACGGCGGCCGGACGGGCTGGAGCAGCGCTTCCTCGCCAGCGGCGCGAGCGTCGCGGTGATCGATGCGCGCGGCGCGATGAGCGAGGGGCTCGACGCGACCCGCGCGCTGAGCAAGGCGATCGAGGCGCATGGCGGGGCGATCCTGATCCTCGTCTCGCAAAGCGATACGGTGCACATGCGCCACTTCTACGACGCCGGCGCGACGCACTTCCTCGGCAGCCCGATGTCGTCGGCGGCGATGGCGCATGCGATCCGCTTCGCGCACCGGCATGTCGAGCGGCTGGCGCAGTCGCGCGGGCAAAGCAATGGCGCGGCCGAGCCGCTCGGCTGGCGGTTCGATCCCGAGATGCGCTCGCTCCAGCTGACGCCGGGCCTCGCCAATCTGCTCGGGCTGAGCGAGGCGCCGGGGCTGCTATCGGTGATGCGGCGGCTGGGGGACGAGGACCGCGACCTCGTCAAGACCGCGTTGCGCCGGCTCGGCCGCGACCACGGCTCGACGGCGTTCGCGCACGACCTCGCCGGGGTGGGGCGTGTGGTCCAGCACCTGCAATATGACCCGCAGAGCGGCTCGCTGCACGCGCTGGTCGAGGCGCTTGGGGTGGCGCCGGACGCCAGCGTTGCGGTGCGCGATGCGCTGACCGGCGCGCGCGACGCGACCAGCGCGCGACGCTGGATCGACCGGCAGCTCGCCGAGGGCGAGACGATCGGCGCGGTCCTGATCGCACTGAGCCGCTTCGAGACAGTCAACACGGCCTATGGCCGCGAGGCGGGCGACGCATTGCTGCGCGGCGTGTCGCGGCGCGTGGCCGAGGTCGCGCGCGAGACCTTGGGTCGCGAGGCGATCGTCGCGCGGATCGGCGGCTCCGAATTCCTCGTCGCGAGCCCGGGCGCGACCGGCACGCAGCTCGCCGAAGCCGAGGCGCGGCTCGAGGACGCGATCAGCCGGCCGTTCGTCGCGGGGGGCGAAATCGCGCATCTCGGCGCGAAGATGGCGAGCACGGCCAGTGTGCCGGGCGATTCGGCGGCGAGCCTGTTGCGCCGGGCGAGCGAGGCGCTGCTTGGCGACGCCGTGCCGGCCGAGCCCAACGCACCGCCGATCGAAGAATTGGCCAATGACCTGCACCGCGCACTCGAACGCAGCGAGATCGGGGTGCGCTTCCAGCCGCAGGTGGCGATCGCGTCGGGGCAGATCATCGGCGTGGAGGCGCTGGCGCGCTGGCAGCACCCGCAACTGGGCGAGATCGGCGCCGAAACGCTGTTCCTCGCCGCGCAGCGCGCCGGGCTCGAGATGCAGCTCAGCGACCATGTCCAGCGCCGTGCCTTGACCGCGGCGGCGCAATGGCCGTCGAAGCTGGCGCGGCTGCGGCTGTCGATCAACGTCACCGCGAGCGATGTGGCGCGCGCTGGCTTTGCCGATAGTCTCCTAGGACGGGTCGATGCTAGCGGGTTTCCGCGGGCGCGGTTGACCGTGGAAATCACCGAGAGCGGTATCATGGCCGACCTGACCGAAGCGGCGCGACTGCTGTCGCTGCTGCGCGCAGCCGGATGCCGCGTGGCAATAGACGATTTCGGGACGGGCTATTCGAGCCTCGCCTATCTCAAGGCACTGCCGCTCGACTATCTTAAGATCGACAAGCGCCTGAGCCACGACATCACCGGCGCGCATCGCGACCGAGTGGTGGTCCGCGGCGTGATCGATATGGCGCGGTCGCTCGGGCTGGCGGTGGTGGCCGAGGGCGTCGAGACCGACGCGCAGCTCGACCTGCTCGCCAAGGAAGGCTGCCAGTATTTCCAGGGCTATCTCTGCGCCGAGCCGCTCGACGTGCCGGCACTCGCGAACCTGGTGCAGGGATGAGCGATCCGCGGGATGTGACCGGGGTCTGGTACGGCCGCTATGCCGCCGACCATGGCTATGAGGACAACGGCTTCATCGCGTTGCTCGAGGAGACGAGCGGCGCAGTGACCGGCACGATCACCGAGCCCGACGAGGCGGGCGGTCAGATCCGCCGCGCGACCGTCAGCGGCCGGCGCGACGGCGCGAGCCTGCGCTTCACCAAGCAATATGACGGCAGCGGCGGCTGGACGCACACGGTGCGCTATTCGGGCGCGGTCGATGCCGACGGCACGCTGGTGATGGGCAGCTGGATCGTCGAAGGGCTGACCGGCGCATTCGACATGACCCGCGAGAAGTTCGATGCGGAGGCGCTGGAGGACGAGGAAGCGGTGGAGATCGTGCTCGACCAGCGTATCTGAGCCTCACATCACCACCGTTCGCCCTGAGCTTGTCGAAGGGCTGTTCTTCTATCGCGCGGGGAGCGATGGTGCTTCGACAAGCTCAACACGAACGGTTGCCAGGTTTTACCCCGCGGCCTTGGCCAATCCGCGCGACAATTGCAGCGCGCCGTGCAGACGGGCCTTGGGATTGGCCCAGGCGCGGTTGATGACCAGCTTCATGTCGGGGCGCAGCCGCGCCGTCTCGCCGAGCTTGTCGACATAAGCGAGCAGGCCGGGGACGTTGGGAAACTTGTCCTCGTGGAAGGTGACCAGCGCACCCTTGGGGCCGACGTCGATCTTGGCGATGCACGCGGCCTTGGCGTTGAGCTTGGCTTCGATCAGCGTGATCAGATTCTCGGTCGCCTCGGGCAGCTTGCCGAACCGGTCGATCATCTCGGCGGCGAAGGCATCGATGCCCGCGCGGTCGTCGACGTCGTTGAGACGGCGGTACAGCCCCATGCGCAGGTCGAGATCCGGGACATAATCCTCGGGGATCATGATCGGCGCGTCGACCGTGATCTGCGGGCTGAGGTTCTTGGGGCGCAGGTCGTCGCGCAGCCCGCCGGCCTTGGCGTCGAGGATCGTCTCTTCGAGCATCGACTGGTATAGTTCGTAGCCGACTTCCTTGATGTGCCCCGATTGCTCGTCGCCGAGCAAATTGCCCGCGCCGCGGATGTCGAGATCGTGGCTGGCGAGCTGAAAGCCTGCGCCGAGCGATTCGAGGTCGGAGAGCACCTTCAGCCGCTTGCTCGCCGCCTCGGTCATCTGCCGCTCGGGCGGCGTAGTCATATAGGCATAGGCGCGCGTCTTCGAGCGGCCGACGCGCCCGCGGATCTGGTAGAGCTGGGCGAGGCCGAACTTGTCGGCACGATTGACGATCAGCGTGTTTGCCGAGGGGATGTCGAGGCCGCTCTCGATGATCGTAGTCGAGACGAGCAGGTCGTAGCGGCGATCGTAGAAGGCGGACATCCGCTCTTCGACCTCGGTCGGCGCCATCTGGCCGTGCGCAACGACATAAGTGATCTCGGGCATGTCCTCGCGCAGAAACTTCTCGATATCCGGAAGGTCCGAGATGCGCGGCGTGACGAAATAGGCCTGGCCGCCGCGATAATGCTCGCGCAGCAGCGCCTCGCGCAGCACCACCGGGTCCCAGGGCATCACATAGGTGCGCACCGCCAGGCGGTCGACCGGCGGAGTCTGGATCACCGAGAGCTCGCGCAGGCCCGACATCGCCATCTGGAGCGTGCGCGGGATCGGGGTGGCGGTGAGGGTCAGGACGTGGACGTCCGCCTTCATCGCCTTGAGCTGTTCCTTGTGGGTGACGCCGAAGCGCTGCTCCTCGTCGACGATCACGAGGCCCAGCCGCTTGAAGTCGATCGTCTTGGAAAGTATCGCATGGGTGCCGACCACGACATCGATCTTGCCCTCGGCAAGGCCTTCCTTGGTCGCCTTGGCCTCGGCGGCGGGGACGAGGCGCGACAGGCGGCCGACCTCGATCGGGAAGCCCTGGAAGCGCTCGACGAAGTTGCGGTGGTGCTGGCGCGCGAGAAGGGTGGTCGGGCAGACCACGGCGACCTGCATCCCGGCCATCGCCGCGACGAAAGCGGCGCGCAGCGCGACCTCGGTCTTGCCGAAGCCGACATCGCCGACGATGAGCCGGTCCATCGGGCGGCCGGCGGCAAGATCGCCGAGCACGTCGTTGATCGCGCGGTCCTGGTCGTCGGTTTCCTCATAGGGGAAGCGATCGACAAAGGCGGGATAGCCGCCATGATCGGGCTCGGCGACTTCGGCGGGACGCGTCGCGCGCTTGGCGGCAGTGGCGATGAGGTCGCCCGCGATCTCGCGGATGCGCTCCTTCATCTTGGACTTGCGGCGCTGCCATGCCTCGCCGCCGAGCCGGTCGAGCGCCGCACCTTCCTCGCCGGCGCCGTAGCGACTCAGCACCTCGAGATTCTCGACGGGCACGTAGAGCTTGTCGCCGCCGGCATAGGAAAGCGCGACGCAATCGTGTGGCGCCTTCTGTACCGGGATCTGGGTCAGGCCTTCATAACGGCCGATGCCGTGCTCGATATGGACGACGAGGTCGCCCGGCGAGAGCGTAGCGAGCTCCTGGAGGAAGGCGTCGGTATTCTTGCGGCGCTTGGCCCGGCGGACGAGCCGGTCGCCGAGCATGTCCTGCTCGGTGAGCACCGCGACGTCGGGGGCGGTAAAGCCGTGGTCGAGCGGCAGCACGACGAGCGCGATGCCCTTGTCCGCCACGCCGAGCGCTTCCTGCCAGCCCTCGGCGTTTCGCGCACCCTTGAGGCCATGATCGCCGAGCAGTCCGGCGAGGCGCTCGCGGGCGCCGTTCGAATAGCTCGCGAGCACCGGCTTGCGGCCGTCCTTGCGCACCTTGGCGAGGTGCGCGACGACGGCTTCGTAGACATTGCCGCCCGCGGCGCGCTCGGGGGCGAAATCGCGCGGGCCGTCGACGAGGAAATCGAGCACGGTCGCGCTTTCGGGCTCGTGGAACGGTGTGGCGACGTGCACCGGGCCGTGGTCGAGCGCCTTGCTCCATTCGTCGGGCGACAGATACAGCGCGTCGGCCGCGAGCGGGCGATAGCTGCCGGGCGCGGTCGATTCGGCGCGGACGCGGTTCTGCTGATAGTCGGCGATCGCCTCGAAGCGCTGCTCGGCCGCGCCGCTGGTCGCGGAATCGCGGACGATCACCGTCTCGTCGGGAAGATGCGCGAAGAGCGTGTCGAGCCGCTCCTCGAACAGCGGCAGCCAATGCTCCATGCCGGCGAGGCGGCGGCCGTCGCTGATCGCCTGATAGAGCGGGTCGCCGGTGGCGTTGGCGCCGAACGTCTCGCGATAGCGACCGCGGAAGCGCTTGATCGATTCTTCGTCGAGCAATGCCTCGGAGGCGGGGAGCAGCGTGAAGCCGTCGACGCGGCCGGTGGTGCGCTGGTCCTCGGGCGAGAAGGTGCGGACCGATTCGATCTCGTCGCCGAAGAAGTCGAGGCGCAATGCCTGTTCGGCGCCGCTGGGGAAGAGGTCGACGAGGCCGCCGCGTACGGCGAATTCGCCCGCGTCGTTGACCGTGTCGACGCGGACATAGCCATTGGCCTGAAGCAGCGCAGTCAGCTTGTCGAGGCCGATGCGCTCGCCCGGCGCGAGCCGCGCGACGAGCTGGCGGATGCGGAAGGGGGTGAGGGTGCGCTGGGTTGCCGCGTTGACCGTGGTGACGATTAGCCGGGGCTTCTCAGATTTGATCTGAAGTGCGTGCAAGGTCGCCAGCCGCTCGGACATGACGCGTAGGGTCGGGCTGGCGCGGTCATAGGGCAGGCAGTCCCAAGCCGGATAGCTGAGGATGTCGAGCTCGGGAGCGAAATAGGGGGCGGTCGAGGCCACCGCGCGCATCGCTGCCTCGTCGGGCGCGATGAACACCGCGATGCTCCCCGCGCGGGCGAGATCGGCCAGCATCCAGGGCAGGAAACCGGTGGGCGCGCCCGAGAGCGTGAGCGGGCGAGTGGCGGAAAGGATCTTCTTGAGGTCGGGCATTCTTTCTCTTTCGCCCCTCCCCTTCAGGGGAGGGGTTGGGGGT
>NZ_JBYSXG010000068.1:0-21146 GCF_058782005.1 Sphingomonas sp. FW306-1B-B10E | reverse complement strand
GCCCTCCCTTGCAGGGAGGGGAGTTATCTGGGGTGCGCCGCCCGCTTCAGCCGATCGTTGATCGCCACCCCGATCCCGCTCTCGGGCACCGGCGCCACCGCGATCGCTTCCGCCTCGGACGCATCCCCCCTGTGCAGCGCGTCGAACAGGTTCGCCGCGGCCTCGACCAGGTCGCCGCGGATCGAAAGCGTGTCGTCCCCCGGCACTGCACCGAAGCCGATCAGCCACTCGCCCGCGCGGCGCATCGTCGCATTCAGCCGCAAAGGCTTGGCCGGCGCATAATGACTGTCGAGTTGGCCGGGGGCAGTGATCCCCTCGTTCCCCTGCGAGGGCCGCGGGTCAGTCGCGGGCTGCGTCGTAACTGGGCCCCGGCCTTCGCCGGGAAACAGATCGGCTAAAGACAACGGCCCGGGCCGCAGCACCGTCCGCCCCTGCAAAATCGTCGACTCGATCCCCGCGCTCGTCGGCCCGTCGTCGATCACCAGCGGAATCCGCCCCGCCAGGCTCGCCGCGACATGCGCGGCGCGCGTCGGCGAGATCCCCCCGCTGGCATTGGCAGAAGGCGCCGCCAGCGGCACTCCGCTCGCGTCGAGCAGCGCCTGCATCGCGCGGTGATCGGGCACGCGGATCGCGATCGTCTCCAGCCCCGCGGTGACCAGCGACGCGATCCCCGCCTCCGCCCGCACCGGCAGCACCAGGGTCAGCGGCCCCGGCCAGAAACGCTGCGCCAGCGCCCGCGCCGCATCGTCGAACACCGCGACGATCTCGGCCGCCTCGAGATCGGGGACGTGCACGATCAGCGGATTGAAGCTCGGCCGCCCCTTGGCCGCGTAGATCCCCGCAACCGCCTGCGAATCGAGCGCATTGGCGGCGAGCCCGTAGACCGTCTCGGTCGGCACCGCGACGCATCCGCCGGCGCGAATCAGCGCCGCGGCTTCGGCGATCGCGGCCTCGCCGTAGGGTAAGATGCGGGGATTTGTCGGGGTCACGTGCGCGGCGCTATAGCGCGGAAAAGCAGACCACAAGAGAGGCCTTATGTTCACCCCCGCCACCGCCGAGCAGCGCTTCGTGCTTGAGCATATCGTCCGCCTGTCCGAGATCAGCCCCGAAGCCGCCGAAATGGCCGACGCGGTGCTCGACGGCGCTGGCGATTTCGCTGCGGGCGAATGGGCGCCGCTCGAACGGCTCGGCGACACCGAAGGCCCCAAATGGACCGAACAGGGCGTCAAGATGCCCGCCGGCTTCGCGGAGGCCTACAAGGCTTATGTCGAAGGCGGCTGGGGCACGATCGGCTCGCCCGAGGCCTATGGCGGCCAGGGCCTGCCGGTCAGCCTGTCGATCGCAGTGCTCGAGACGCTTGGCACCGCGAACATGGGCTTCGCGCTCGCCCCGATCCTCACCGTCGGCGCGATCGAGGCGCTGGTGCACCACGGCAGTCCCGAGCAGCAGGCGCACTATCTGCCCAAGCTCGCCACCGGCGAATGGACCGGCACGATGAACCTCACCGAGCCTCAGGCGGGCAGCGATGTCGGCGCGCTCAAGTCCAGGGCAGAGCCGGTCGGCGACGGAACCTACAAGATCCAGGGCACCAAGATCTTCATCAGCTTCGGCGATCACGACATGGCCGACAACATCGTCCATCTCGTCCTCGCCCGCACTCCCGATGCCCCGGCGGGGACCAAGGGCCTATCGCTGTTCCTCGTTCCCAAATTCCGCCCCGATGGCACGTTCAACGATGTCCGCGTCGTGTCGATCGAGCACAAGATGGGCCTGCATGCCTCGCCGACCTGCGTGCTCAGCTTCGGCGACCATGACGATTGTATCGGCGAGCTGATCGGCGGCGAATATGGCGGCATCCGCGCGATGTTCACGATGATGAACAATGCGCGGCTCAATGTCGGTCTGCAGGGCGTGCAGGTCGCCGAGCGCGCCACCCAGCGCGCGGTGGCCTATGCCCGCGAGCGCGTCCAGGGCGTCCGCGCCGGCGCGCCTGCGGCGATCCTCGAGCATCCCGATGTCCGCCGCATGCTGCTCCGCATGAAGGCGCAGACCCAGGCGGCGCGCGCATTGGTCTATTACGCCTTCGGCCAGCTCGACCGCGGCCATGCCGGCGACGCCGCCGCCAAGGCCCGCGTCGAACTGCTCACCCCGCTCGCCAAGGCGCATGCCACCGATCTCGGCAACGAAGTCGCCAGCCTCGGCGTCCAGGTCCATGGCGGGATGGGCTATATCGAGGAGACCGGCGCCGCCCAGCATTTCCGCGACGCCCGCATCACGCCGATCTACGAAGGCACCAACGGCATCCAGGCGGCCGACCTGGTCGGGCGCAAGCTGAGCATGGACAATGGCGGGACGCTGTTCGGCCTGCTCGCCGAGATGCGCGGCGACGCCGAGGATGGCGAACTGATCCGCCTGATCGACGCGTGCGAGGAGGTCGCGCGCAACCTGCTCGCCTCGGACACCGATGACCGCCTCGCCGCCAGCTACCCGTTCCTGACGATGCTCTCGGTCGCGGTCTGCGGCTGGCTGATGGAGGAAAGCGGCCGCATCGCCGCGCGCAGCGAGGGCGACCCGGCGTTCCTCAAGATGAAGTCCGCCGCCGCGCGCTTCTATGTCGGACAGATCGTCCCCGAGGCAATGGGGCTCAAGGCCGCCGCAATGGCCAAGGCGGAAATGCTGTACGCGCTGGATGCCGAGGCGTTCGTCGCCTGACTGCGCTGTTCCCCGGCGAAGGCCGGGGCCCAGTTGCCAAGGTGTTCATTGGGTAATCCCACCTCGCCGGTTCGCCGAAGCTGGGCCCCGGCCTTCGCCGGGGAACTTAGCCGGAAATAGTTTTCGCCTGGCCGCTACGCTTCCACACCCCGCGCAGCATCCGCCCGGCCAGCGCCGGCAGTCCCGGCCGCACGAACAGCCAGTCGCGGATCGCCGGGCCGGGCCGGGCGCCGATCACTTCCTTGTAGCCGCTGTCGCCGGCGCCCCAATCGACGGCGATGATGCCGTGCTCGATCGCGCGGGCAAGGTTGCGGTAGGTGAGCAGCTTGCCCGGCGAATGCCTGGCGAAGGCGGGATCGTAGCTATTGGCGATCGCATATTTGAGCGCGCCGGCGTTGAGGTCGAACGAGAAAGCGACGGGCACGCCGTCGACACGCAGCACCGCCGCCGACATCATCCCCGCGATCACCGGGTCGGCCGAGGCCGCACGCCAGAAGTTGCCATGACCTTGATGCGTGAACTTGGCGTCGGCGCCGTCGGTCCGCGCCGCGATCCAGCTCTTGCCTTCGATTTCGGCGAGCGCATCGAACACCGCCGCGTCCCAACCGGAAGCCGACACGAAGCTCCAGTCGAGTGCGCCGTGCGCACCGAGATGCTTCTCGTGGAAGCGGTTCTTCCGCAGCGTCGAGTTTCGCGGCCAGACGCCGTCGCGCCGCAGCGCCGCGATGTCGAGCAGCGCGCTCTCGGCAACGAAGCGGTCGAGCACTGCCCAGCCCTTGGCCACCCCGGCCTGGCGGAGCAATTCCAGCCCCGGATCGCCGTCATGTACCGGGCCGATCCGCAGCGCATGGGCTTCGCGCCCCAGCCGCGCGAGCAGCGCCTCGCCGACCTCGACGCCGGCATCGCCGCGCACCGGAAAGCTGCGGAACGGCCAATAGCAGCCGGGCACGCTCGCCAGCCGCAGCCAGCCCGGTCCCGCGCGCACGATCGGCAGGGCGGCCATGGCCTCGCCCTCGCGCGTCACGGTCAGCGTCCGCGCCGCGCCGCCATAGGCCTGCAGCGCCGCGGCGAACCAGCCATAGCGCAGGAACCGGTGCGACGGCGCCGCGCGCGCCGCGACCCGGTCGATCCCCGCCGCCAGCCCGTCGACGCAGTCCACCGTGAGCAGCGGCGGCAGGCGCGTGAATTCGTCGAGCAGCATCGGCCGGGTCATCCCCGCTTTGTAGGGCGGGAGCGGTTACCAATGCGTAGATCGCCAACCCCGCTTCACGCGGGCACGCGAGCCCGTCATACAGGGGCAATGATGTCCGGGCCCTATCTCTCCACCGTCGCCGACACGATCCAGAGCGCGATCGCGCCGGTGTTCCTGCTTGCCGGCATCGGCGCGATCCTCAACGTCATGGTCGGGCGCCTCGCGCGCATCGTCGACCGTGCGCGCAGCCTCGAGGAGATCCACCCGCGCTCGACCGGGCCCGAGCACGACCGCCATGTCTGGGAGCTGCGGCTGATCGACCGGCGCATCTCGGTGATCAACACCGCGATCTTCCTGTGCGTGTCGAGCGCGCTGGCCACCTGCTTCGTCGTCGCCTTGATGTTCGTGTCGCGGCTGTTCGGTCTGCATGTCGGCGCGATCGTCGCAGTGGCGTTCGTCGTGTCGATGCTGCTGCTGATGACCTGCCTGATCTATTTCCTCATCGAAGTCCGCATGTCCTTGGGCGCGATCCATGTCCGCGAGGAATTGCTCGAGCTCGAGCGCAAGTGAGCCCCGCCGCCGAGAAACGCCTGCTCCAGGCGGTGATGGCGCTGACTCTGTTGCTGCCGCTCACCGCTGCGATCGCCGGCGTCACCGGCGGCCCGCGCTTCCTCGGCCACCCGCCGCTGATCCCGACCGACCTCGACAGCCATTTCCGCTACGTGTCGGGGCTGTTCCTCGGCATGCTTCTGCTCTTCGCCGCGTGCATCCCCGCGGTCGAGCGCAAGGGCCCGCAACTGCGGCTGCTCGGCTTCATGGTCATCCTCGGCGGCGCGTTCCGATTGCTGTCGCTGGTGCTGGTCGGCATACCCTCGCTCGGCCACCGCATCGGGCTCGGCATCGAACTGGTCGAAGTGCCGCTGATCCTGCTCTGGCAGGCCCACGTGGCGCGGCGGTTCGCGACGCCTGCCTGAAACTTACCACCCCGGCCTTCGCCGGGGTGGGATGCCGCTACCGCAGCTTGCGCGGTCCGAGATCGGCCGGCGCGCTCGGCAAATAGCGCGGCGCCACCCGCGCATGCGTCGCCTGCTCGTACGCATAGCCGGCGCCGAGCAGCAGCCCGTCCGAATAGGCCGTGCCGATGAACGACAGCCCAGCCGGCAGCCCCTCGACCAGCCCCATCGGCACCGTCAAATGCGGATAGCCCGATACCGCCGGGAGCTCGCTCGCCGAGGGCCCGCTGAACTGGTCGCCATGCGCCGGATCGCTCAGCCACGGCGTGCCGTAGGTCGGCGTCACCAGGATCTGCGCATTCGCCGCCTTGAGCATCGCATCGATCCCCTCGGCTCCCGCCAGCCGCGCCGACTTCGCCCGCGCGCCGAGATATTCGGCATCCTTGATCCCGCGCGTCTTCTCGGCCCTGAGAAAGCTCTCCTGCCCGAAGAATGGCATCTCGGCATCCTTGTGCGCGTCGTTGAACGCGATCACGTCGGCCAGCGTCCGCACCTTGGCCGGCGTGCTCGCGAGATAGGCGGCAAGATCGTCCTTGAGCTCGGTGTAGAGCACCTCACCCTCGGCATCGCCGAGCCCCTTCAATTCGGGCATCTTCACTTCGACGAGCACCGCGCCCGCGCCGCGCAATTCCTCCAGCGCGCGCTCGAACCGCTGGCCAAGCGCTTCATCCATCTCGGGCTTCCAGTAGCCGACCCGCACCCCCTTGAGCGCGTCCGCCGACAGCCCCGCGGCATAGTCGCGGCGATATTTGTCGGTCCCCTTGGTCGCGGCGTCCTTGGGATCGCTGCCGACCATCGCCGAGAACAGGATCGCCGCATCCTTGACGCTGCGCGCCATCGGCCCGGGGGTATCCTGGCTATGGCTGATCGGCACGACATAGGTGCGGCTGACCAGCCCCAAGGTCGGCTTCAGCCCGACCAGCCCGTTCATCGCCGAGGGGCACACCACCGACCCGTCGGTCTCGGTCCCCACCGCGACCGCGGCGAGGCTCGCCGCCACCGCCGCGCCCGACCCGCTCGACGAGCCGCAGGCGGTACGATCGAGCGCATAGGGGTTCTTCACCAGCCCGCCGACCGCGCTCCACCCGCTCATCGAATGGTTCGAGCGGATGTTCGCCCATTCGCTGAGATTGGTCTTGCCGAGGATCACCGCGCCCGCCGCACGCAACTGCGCCACCAGCGGCGCATCGCGCCTCGTCCAATTGTCGGCAAGCGCGAGGCTGCCCGCGGTGGTCGGCAGCTCGCGCGTGTCGATATTGTCCTTGATCAGCACCGGCACGCCGTCGAGCGGCCCCCGCAGCCTGCCCGCCCTGCGCCGCGAATCGCTCGCTTTGGCCTGCTCGAGCGCATCGGGGCTGACCGCGATCACCGCGCGCAAGGTCGGCCCGCTGCGATCGATCGACTCGATCCGGTCGATCGCGATGCGAGTCACCTGCTCGCTGGTGCGCTCGCCTTTGGCCATCGCCGCCTGGAGTTGGTCGATCGACCCTTCGACCAGCGGATAGCCGGGCTCGGTGGTGCGAACCACGACCTCCTGTGCCGTGGCAGGCGCCGCCAGAATCATCGCCGCTGCCAGCAAGCCCAACTGCTTCATTCGCCACCCCCTCGATCGACCTGGCGGCCAGCCTAGGCACGCCGGCACGGCATCTCAAGCGCGCGTCACAGCCGCAGCCCGAAACGCGGTCCTGCCCAGACCATCAGCAGGTACAGCACCATGGTCAGCGCGCAGCCGAGCGCCAGCGCCACCCAGAAATTGGCGCCCCCGCGCAGCAGTGCCGGGATCAGCACGAACATCGGCAGCGACGGCAGCACGTACCAGAAGGTCGCGCCCGCATGCGCCGCCATGTTCTCTGCATCGGGCCGGTCGCGCCAAAGCCAGACCATCCCGAGCACCGAGACCAGCGGCAGCGACGCGATCAGCGCGCCTGCACCGGGGAAGCGCTTTGCGACTTCCGACGCGATCGCGATGACGATCCCCGACAGGGCCGCCTTGAGCAACAGATAGAGCATGCCGCAGCCATGCCATGGTTTCGAGTTCGTCGGAATGTCCGGCGAGGCGGTCAACGTTAAGGTCCAGACGCAACAACCCCCTTCCGTCACCCCCGCGAAAGCGGGGGCCCATCTCCCGCACTCGCCAAGATCATCCCTGTGGCATTCGCGACGCGTGATGGAGAAGGGTCCCCGCTTTCGCGGGAAGGACGGTCAGGAACAGGTGCCCTCGACTTAAAGACCCGCCTCCGCATCGAGATACTCCAGCACCCGCCCCAGCAGGCGTTCGCAGCGCGCGATCGTCTGCGGGCCGTCGCCGTATTCCCCGCGGTCGAGCAATTCGAACGCCTGCACCACCGACCCGCGCGGGAATTGCTTCCAGCTCAAATCGACCCATTCGGCGCCCTCCCCCGCGCCGCGCACATTCCAGAAATGGCATTCGCTGCGGACGCCCGTCCACACCGTGCCGCGCGCGATCTCGAAGTCGGGATGAAACCACTGTACGACCCGCGCGGTCGGATAGCATTGGCCGAGCGCCGGGTTTCCAGCCTCGGCGACGCCGAGATACGCAGTATCGGGCGCCCAGGACGCCTCGATCGCGCGCGCCAGCCGGGCGAGCGCGACCGCCCCGCCCCGCCACGGCGGATCCAGGCTGCAATCGGAGGGGAAGGCGTCCGTCATCGCCGCAGCATTGCCCAAGGCGGCCGCGACCGCCAGCACTCTCCTACCGCGCCAGCTCGACCTCCGCCTCGACCGACATCCCCGGCCGCAGCCGTGCCGCCGCCGGCTGGTCGGGATCGATCCGGATGCGCACGGCGATCCGCTGGGGCACCTTGACGAAATTGCCGCTCGCATTGTCGGGCCGGATCACCGCGAATTCGGACCCCGCCGCCGGCGCGAGCTGCTCGACCCGGCCGGTCAGCCGCTCGCCGCCCAGCGCGTCGACCTTGAACCGCGCCACCGCGCCGGGGCGGATCTTCGCGGTCTGCGCTTCCTTGAAATTGGCGGTCACCCAGAGCTGGCGCGGCACCAGCGACATCAATTGCGTGCCGGCGGTGACATATTGTCCCTGGCGCACCCCGATCTCGCCCAATTGCCCCGCCACCGGCGCGCGGATCACGGTGTTGGCAAGATCGATCTCGGCGAGCCGCAATGCCGCCTGCGCCGCTTCGACGCCCGCCTCGAGCCCGCCGCGGCCGACCTCGACGCTGCGGATGTCTTCCTGCGCGATCGTCACCCCGGCCTGGGCCTGGCGAAGGTCGGCCTGCGCCTGGCGCAAAGCCGCGCGGCTGGCGTCGCGCTCGCGATTGGCGACGAAGCCCTGTCGCGCCAGCGCCTCGATCCGGGCATTGTCGGCCTGCGCGCGGACCAGTTGCGCCCGTGCCGCCTCAACCCCGGCCTGTTGCGATCCGAAGGTCGCCGCCCGCGACGCCGCCTGTTGCGGGTTGTTGGCCAGCGTCGCGCGGGCCGTGGCGACATTGGCCCGTGCCTGCGCGACGCGCTGGCGGTAGATCCGGTCGTCGATCCGCGCGAGCACGTCGCCCGCCTTCACCGCCGCGAAATCCTGCACCGGCACCTGGGTGACATAGCCGCTGACCTGCGGGCTCACGATCGTGACCTGGCCGCGGACATAGGCATTCTCGGTCGATTGGGTCGTCCCCGCGAACGGCCCGATCCGCCACGCCGCGAGGATCGCGATCACGCCCGCGATCACGATCAGCCCCAATAGCACCAGCGCGATCGGCTTGGGCCGCGGCGGGTTCCAGCGCCGCGCTTCGGGCGCCGGCGGCGGGTCGCCGCCTTCGGTGACCGCCGCTTCGGCCTGCACCCCGGGCGCGGGCTCGATCGGCGGGGGGTTGCGGTCAGCCATTGCTCTCTGCCTCTGCTGCGATGCGCGCGAGATTCTCGCGGCGCACGCGGAAAATATGGAACGACGCCCACAGGATCGTCCCCACTGCGATCGCAGCGATCAACAGGAAGACGTCGTTATAGGCGAGGATGTTCGCTTCACGACTTGCTTGTTGCGCCAATATTGCCGCGCCCTCGGCCTGGCGCAGCGCCGGGTCGCCGAGCACGCGGCCATAAGCGCTCGCATTTTGCTGGACGCGCTGCGCGACCAGCGGGTCGGCGAGGCTCAATTGGGCAGTGATCTCGGCGCTGTGCGCGCGTTCGCGCACCACCTGGAAGGTGCCGAGCATCGCCGATCCGAACAGCCCGCCGAGATTCTGGGTGATCCCGAACAGCGCCGAGAAGCTGACGAAATGCGTCGGCCCCTGCTGGAGCGCACGGGTGAGCCCGACCAGCATCGCCGGGCCGATGAACAGCGCGCCGGCAAAGCCGAGCAGCGCCTGACTGACATACATGTCGTGCGGCCGGATCAGATTGGTCGAATCGGAGTCGAGCCATGCCCCCAGGGCAATCAGCGCCAGCGCGATCAGGATCGGCCGGCCGAGAAAGGTCGGGTCGATCGTCAGCGCGCTGACCAGCCCGCCCGCCGCAGTCGCAATCAGCACCACCAGATACAGCCCGCGCAACTGGTCGGGCCCCATCCCGACGACGCTCAGCAACCCGCTCGCGCCGATGCTCTGCTCGGACAGCACGACCCGGACGAGGATCGCGACCAACGCGAATCGGAGAATGTCGCCGCTTCCCAGCCAGCGCGTGTTGAGCAAGGGATTGGCCCGGTAATGCTCGATCACCAGCGCGATCGGGATCAGCACCAGCGCCGCGATCAGCGCCGGTGCGATCCACGGCGCCTCGAACCACCACAGGGTCCGCCCCATGCCGAGCACCGCGCACAGCAATGCCATCCCGCCGGCGAAGAGCGGGAAGCTGACAAAGTCCATCGGCTCGAACGCCTTCAGCCGCTCTACCGGCGGCAGCGCGAGCAGTCGCACCCCGGCAAGGCACAGCAGCGCCAGCCCTAGCTCGAACAGATACATCGTCTGCCAGCGATCGGGCTCGAACGCCTCGCTCGGGAACAGCCGCGCCAGCGGCACCGCGAGCTGGGGCAGCGAGATCGCCGCGACCAACCCCTTCAATCGATGCTTCGCCGGCACCGCCTGGATGAAATAGAGCAGCCCGACCGTGCTCAGCGCCGCCGCCGCGATCCCGCTGAACGCGCGCACCGCCACTGCCGACCAGAAGCTGTGGACGAACAGGTGCGCGGCCGTCGTCAGCACGAAGCCGACGAGGAAGACCTGTGCGAACAGCCTTATGCCGAACTGCTGACGAACCTTGATCAGCAACATGCTGGCGCAGACATTGGTCATCACATAGGCCGTGGGCAGCCACTGGATCTCGGCCGAATAGAGCCCGAGCGAGCCCTGCAGGTTGAGCAGGTTCGCCGTGACGATGCCGTTGCCCAGCGCGCCCGCCATCACCACCAGCGCCCCGACCGCGGCATAGGCCACCCGCCGCGCCGGCGGATGCCACGGCGTCGGCGGCGACCCTGGCATCGGCGAACGCTCGTGCGGCGCGGGCTGCCATTCGCCTTCGGAAGTGCTGCTCGTTGCCATAGCGAGATAAAGCGGTTGAGGGCGGTTCGATCCCTCCAGACCGCCCATTGCGGCCGTTGAAATGCGAGACAACTCGGCGGCAGCCGTCACGCTGCCGCCGAGCGGTAGCCCGTTAGCCGATCTCGGGCAGCGCGATGTGCAGATCCGCGCCGTTCTCGGCATGGAGCTGCAGCGAGAAGTGCGTCGCTGCCTCCGGTGCAACGAAATAGAAGAGCAGCGGCTGCGGCGTTGCGCCGAACACTTGTTCGGGCCCCCCGAACAGCAATTGCTCTCCCAGCGAAACGCCGTCGAAATCGAAGAATTTGATCTTGATCCCGATGCTCGCCGCGCTGCTACCGGTCTTGATGAAGCCGCGAACTATATGCGCCTTGCCCGGCGTTGCCGGGCATTTCGCCGTTTCCGCCTCGCAGGTCGCCGTCCCGGCACCGCCCTTGAGGCGAAGCCACGCTGCGACGGGTACGTCCTCGATCTGCGGCAATCCGCTGGTGGACTTGCCCCAGGCCGAGCCCGACCCGGCAACCGCGAACGACCATCCCTTGTGCGCGGAATTGCTGGCGGTTTGCGGATAGGCGGCAAGGCTCGCGAAGCTGGTGTCCACCCGCCCATCGAGGCGGCTGGGCTCATCATGCAGCCGCACCAGGCTCGTGCGCTGCGGCGCGCCCTGGCTCGGCTGAACATAGGTCGTGAGCTGGCACTGCTCGAAGCGTGCGCGCACGCCGCGGACGAGCGGATTATAGGTCGCGCCGCCGGCGCGCCATGGGCAGTCGCGGAATTCGACGTTCGAAAAGTCTACCACCGTCCGCAGGTTCGGAAGAAAGCCCTGCTGAAGTCCCGCTACCGATTTGACGACCTCGCCGAAGCCGGTGGTGCCCAGCCCGGCATACCGCACGATGCGGGTGTCCGAGATGCAGAAGGTGCCGTCGAAATTGGGACCGAGCTGGAAGCACGGCAGGTCGGCATAGTTGAAACCGAAATCCTGGATCTGGCGGAAGCTGACATAGCTGTGCCCGTCGATATAGGACGTACGGTACGTCTCCACCGTCGTGCCGACCAGATCCAGCCGGCCGCCGGTCACTTGCATAAGATAGCCGTGCCCGGGATTGGCCACATGCTCGAGGGCGCCGCCGATCAGCGCCAGTTCCGAGCCGTCATCGGCGAGGGTGAGCGACACGGCGTCCTCAGGCGTCGGATATCCGCTCCACGGCGCATCGGATCGGATCACGCCGCCGACGACCGTGATCTTGCCGTTCGGCTGCCGCATGTAGAGGCCGCGGACACAGTCCCGGATCTTGAGGCCGAAGATCGTCGATTCGCTGAGCGGCGCATTGATCGCCTCGTCGTCGCCGGCGACATAGGTTTGATCGGGAATGTCCCCTTGCGAAGGCAGCGCGCCGATGGCGAGGCCGATCCGCGCGCCGTTGACCTCGACATCGTGCATATCGAGATAGCCGGGGTACGGACGCTCGGGATGGTCGGGAGCCTGGAGAGCGTTCGTGTACCAGTGGATCCCGCACTCGTAATTGAGCTTGCGGTCCGCCTGCACGCGCAAGCCCTTATACTTGCTTTGTCCGCCGCGTAGGTCGACCACGCTCGCGCGCGCCGCCGTGCCGTTCGCCAGGAACAGCGAGCCGTCGAAATTGTGGGTGGCGCCTTTCGCATCGAAGCGGATCTGGTCGATGCCATACACGCCATAGGGCCAATAGGTGGTGAAATAGCCGTTGGCGCTGAGTCCGCCGGTGCGATTCAAGAGGCCGGCGACTGCGGCCTGGTCGTTTCCGCCGGTGCCGGTCGCGCCGTAATAACGCGGCGAGAGCGGCGCGTGCGCGACGTGTCGGAGCCAGCGGCCGGTACCGCCTTCGTCCGCCGCGAAGACGAGTCCGCCATCGGGGGCGGCAGTCGATCCGGCGGACCAGTGAAACTGGCCGCCACCGCCGTCGCCGAGCGACGAATATCCGGCGACGTCCTCGATCCGGCCGTCCGAGAGTGATGATTTCGGGAGCGCCGTCAGCGTGGCGATCGTTGCGAGTGTCATGCGATTCCTCTCGATTGGCGGCCAAGCTGACCGCGGGAGGAACCTAACAAGAACATGAATTCCTACATTGCAACATGCGGCTGCGCCGCACCGGGCGGGACACCACCGCTAGTGTCCACCGATTCCTCCCCCGGAAAATTTTTTCGGTTCGCGCTGTGTTCCCTTGCCTTTGCGGGACCCGAGGATTGACCATGCGTCGCGGCACATGGCGGTGGCGCGGCCTCCGCCAACCGAGTCATTTTAGCGATGAATCGTTTGGCTAACGGATGATTTAATCCTTGTGCGCGGACTCGGTTTGGCACAATCTGTAGTGGTAAGATTGAGGGGCAAGCTCAAGCACTGGTAGAACCACCTCCGCATCCCCATATGCGGGTTAGGGTCTGTCGTGTTCGGCTGCCGGCGCCGAGTTCATATTTTGTTCTCGCGCAAGGCCATGGCGATGTCTACCATTGCCGAGCCGCCCCGAGTCGCAACGAAGCCTCCCGGCGGGAGGCGCGTGCAGAGTCAAAAAGGGTCGGATGCCATGGAATTCAGGGACACGGAAAACAGCGTGAACGATACCGTCGCCGAAGCCACGATTGCCGCCGAAGCCAAGGCGAAGCCGCGCAAGGACCAGGACACGCGCAGCGTCGCGCCGTCGCTCTACACGCTCGAGGTCGATCATTCGCGCGACGCCTTGCTCACCGAGTTCGGCAAGGAGACGCTGCGCGACCGCTACCTCCTCCCCGGCGAGAATTACCAGGACCTCTTCGTCCGTGTCGCCTCGGCCTATGCCGACGACCAGGCGCACGCCCAGCGCATCTACGATTACATCTCCAAGCTGTGGTTCATGCCCGCCACGCCGGTCCTGTCGAACGGTGGCACCGGGCGCGGCCTGCCGATCAGCTGCTTCCTCAATTCGGTGCCCGACAGCCTTAACGGCATCGTCGACACCTGGAACGAGAATGTCTGGCTTGCCTCGCGCGGCGGCGGCATCGGCACCTATTGGGGCAATGTCCGCGGCATCGGCGAGCCGGTCGGGCTCAACGGCAAGACCTCGGGCATCATTCCTTTCGTCCGCGTGATGGATTCGCTTACCCTGGCGATCAGCCAAGGGTCGCTGCGCCGCGGCTCGGCCGCCTGCTATCTCGACATCTCGCATCCCGAGATCGAGGAGTTCCTCGAGATCCGCAAACCCTCGGGCGACTTCAACCGCAAGGCGCTCAACCTCCATCACGGCGTGCTCATCCCCGATGCCTTCATGGAATGCGTGCGCGACGGCGGCGAGTGGACGCTGCGCAGCCCCAAGGACGGCAGCGAGCGCGGCAAGGTCGATGCCCGTGCGCTGTTCCAGAAGCTGGTCGAGACCCGCCTCGCCACCGGCGAGCCCTATATCGTGTTCGCCGATCACGTGAACTCGAACATGCCCAAGCATCATCGCGATCTCGGGCTCAAGGTCTCGACCTCGAACCTGTGCAGCGAGATCACCTTGCCCACCGGCAAGGACCATCTCGGCAACGATCGCACTGCGGTCTGCTGCCTGTCCTCGCTGAACCTCGAGACCTGGGACCAGTGGAAGGACGAGAAGGGCCTGGTCGAGGACGTGATGCGCTTCCTCGACAACGTCCTGACCGATTATATCGAGCGCGCCGAGCCCGGCATGGAAAAGGCGGCCTATTCGGCCAGCCGCGAGCGCAGCGTCGGCCTCGGCGTGATGGGCTTCCATTCCTTCCTCCAGGCGCGCGGGCTCGCCTTCGAGGGCGCGATGGCCAAGTCGTGGAACCTGCGCATGTTCAAGCAGATCAAGCGCCAGGTCGACGAGGCGTCGATGCAGCTCGCGGTCGAGCGCGGGCCCTGCCCCGACGCCGCCGACATGGGGGTGATGGAGCGGTTCAGCTGCAAGATGGCGATCGCGCCGACCGCGAGCATCTCGATCATCTGCGGCGGCACCAGCGCGTGCATCGAGCCGATCCCGGCCAACATCTACACGCACAAGACGCTGTCGGGGTCGTTCTCGGTCAAGAACCCGTATCTCCAGAAGCTTCTCAAGGAGAAGTCGAAGGATTCGGAGGCGGTGTGGAACTCGATCCTCGAGCAGGGCGGCTCGGTGATGCACCTCGACTTCCTCAGCCAGGAAGAGAAGGACTGCTTCAAGACCAGCTTCGAGATCGACCAGCGCTGGCTGCTCGAGCTCGCCGGCGACCGTGCGCCCTATATCGACCAGGCGCAGTCGCTCAACCTGTTCATCCCGGCCGACGTCGAGAAATGGGACCTGCTGATGCTCCACTTCCGCGCCTGGGAGCTCGGCATCAAATCGCTTTACTATCTCCGCTCCAAGTCGGTCCAGCGCGCCGGCTTCGCGGGCGGCGTCGAGGCCGACAACACGCTCGAAAAGCCGCAGTTCAACCTCGGCGAGAGCACCGACTATGACGAATGCCTGGCGTGCCAGTGAGGTGGCGGGGGTAGGCCGCCCTGAAAACCCTTCTCCCCTTGTGGGAGCGGGAGGGGCCCGCGCCGCGCAGCGGCGTGGGAGGGTGAGGGGGAATGCAGATGGCCTGACCAAGCGCCAGTTGCTCCCCGCCGACACGGTCAAACGCTCGCGCGAATTGCGCCGAAGCTCCGGTCCGGTCGAGAAAGCGCTATGGGCCACGCTCCGCCGCACCTTCCTGGAAGCACGGTTTCGCCATCAGGTCCCGTTCGGCCCCTATCATGCCGATTTCTGCTCCCACGCGGCGAAGCTGATCGTCGAGGTCGATGACGCCACGCACGCCGACCGCCGCGATCGCGACGCGAAGCGCACGGCGTTCCTCAACGACGAAGGCTATCGCGTGCTGCGTTTCTGGAACAATGACGTGATGGGCAATGTGGAAGGCGTACTGGCGGAGATCGCCCGGAATTTGCCGCCGGCACTGCGGGGAAGCTTTACGTGATACGGCCCCCTCACCCTTCCGCGGCTTCGCCGCTCCCTCCCTCTCCCACAAGGGGAGAGGGATTTGGGACCCCAATCTCCCTCTCCCCTTGTGGGAGAGGGAAGGGGCCCGCGCGCGAAGCGCGTGGGAAGGGTGAGGGGGACTTAGGTCTCGAGGCTAAATCACCCCTCGGACTCTTCCTCTTCGAAGGTCACCGCGACGTCGGCATTGGCGCTCAGCCGGACCTTGTCGCTCTCGACATCGGCGACCAGGCCGAGCGAGATGTAGTGGTGGTGCCCCGCGTGCGAACCCTCGGCACCCTCGACCTCGGCGCCGCTGTCCTTCTTGGTCAGCTTGATCCGCTCGCCCTCGACATGGTCGACGGTGCCGACATGGACGCCGTCGGCGCCGATGACTTCCATATGTTCCTTGATTGCGCTGGTGTCGGCCATGAGACTGCTCCTTGGTTTGGTTCGGCTCGGCAACGCACGAGTGCCGCGAACGATGCAGGAGATAGGAAATGATCCGCTTGCGTAACAGTGCCGCCCTCGCGCCTTTGATGCTGCTCGCCGCATGCGCGACACAGGTGAGCAGCGCGGTCACGCCCCAGGCGCCGGGCTTCCTGCTCGGGCTGTGGCACGGCTTCATCTTCCCGGTGGCGTGGTTCCTCAGCCTGGTGATGCCCGACGTCGCGGTCTATGCCGTGCCCAACAATGGCGGCTGGTACGATTTCGGCTATTTCCTCGGGATCGTGGTGTTCGGCGTCGGCGCCAATCGCGGGCGCAAGGTGGTCTATCGCGACCGCGTGATCCGCGAAGGCCGCCGCACCACGGTGATCGAGCACGAATGACGCGGAGCCTCGCCTTGATGGCCGGGCTGGCCGGTGCCGCGGGCTTGGGCGGACTGACGACGCTCGTCCGCCCGTCGCTGACCCGCGCCGCCCTGCGCCTGCCCGACACGCAAGCGACCGGCTATGCCCTGCGCATCGCCGGCATGATGCTGTTCGCGCTCGGCCTGTTCCTCGGCGGCTTCGCGGCCGTCGCGACGGTGGCGGGGGCGGCATGAGCAACACCTTCGCTCTGGGCTTCATCGTCGTGGCAGGCGTGCTGATCATGCTGTCCGGCACGCACATGATGCTCAAGCCCGCCTTTCAGCGGCATCCAGATCGTCCGCCGCGCTCGCGCCAACTCGTCCGCACATGGGGCTTCGTCAGCTTCGTGGTGGGCGGCTTCGCATTGTTTTCCGCTATTTCTCAGTTCGTCTCGGAGTAACCCGAATGCCTCTTCTCGAAGCCCGCAAGACCTACAAGCCGTTCGAATATCCCTGGGCGTTCGAATTCTGGAAGCGTCAGCAGCAGATCCACTGGCTGCCCGAGGAAGTCCCGCTCGGCGAGGATTGCCGCGACTGGGCGCAGAAGCTGTCGGACCACGAGCGCAACCTGCTCACCCAGATCTTCCGCTTCTTCACCCAGGCCGATGTCGAGGTGCAGGATTGCTACCACGAGAAATACGGCCGCGTGTTCAAGCCGACTGAGATCAAGATGATGCTCGCCGCCTTCTCCAACATGGAGACGGTGCACATCGCCGCGTACAGCCACCTGCTCGACACGATCGGCATGCCCGAGAGCGAGTACGGCATGTTCCTCGAATATAGCGAGATGAAGGACAAGCACGACTATCTGCAGAAGTTCGGCGTCGACACCGACGAGGACATCGCCAAGACGCTGGCGATGTTCGGCGGCTTCACCGAGGGGCTCCAGCTGTTCGCCAGCTTCGCGATGCTGATGAACTTCCCGCGCTTCAACAAGATGAAGGGCATGGGCCAGATCGTCAGCTGGTCGGTCCGCGACGAGAGCCTCCACTGCGAGGGCATCATCAAGCTGTTCCACACCTTCGTGAAGGAGCGCGACTGCCTGACCAAGTCGGTGCGCGAAGCGATCATGGACCAGTGCCAGACCACCGTCCGGCTCGAGGACGCGTTCATCGACCTCGCCTTCGAGCAGGGCCCGGTCAACGGCATGACCCCCAAGGAGATCAAGAAGTACATCCGCTACATCGCCGACTGGCGCCTCGGCCAGCTCGGCATGAAGCCGATCTACCTGATCGACGAGCACCCCCTCCCCTGGCTCGCGCCGCTGCTCAACGGCGTCGAGCACGCCAATTTCTTCGAACAGCGCGCCACGGAGTATTCGAAGGGCGCGACGCGGGGGAATTGGAACGAAGTGTGGGATTCGTTCGACAAGCGGCAGAAGGCGAAGGTGCTGCCGGTGGCGAACGAGGACGCGAGCGGCGAGGGGGATATGTTCGCGAAGGCGGGGATTGCGGCGGAGTAGGCTTGCCGCGCGTGGGATTAGCGCAAGCTAATCCCCGCTCCTCGGCGGCAAACCCGGCCGGCGGCGCCAGCAGCGCCGACCGACGACAGCACGGGCTTTGCCCGTGCCGCTTCTCAACTTTCCTCCTCCTCAATATCGCGCAACAGTTCCAAATGCCTAATAAGCCGCGCGTATGAGGCAGCAGTTACATCGCCGATCAAACGTAGCTCTGCTTTGCAATTTTGTCCCAACGGCAACGTAATAAGCTCCCCAGCGTGTGGAGCCGCCCGGAGTGTGGGAGCCAACATCCCGGGATGAGGGCTCTCCTCAGAAGGAATGGGTACGGCATCCTCCGGGGTTTCCACAGAATGAACCGTTGAAGCGCTTGAGAGCGCCGGGAGGTTTGAAAGGGTGTCTCGCAGTGTCTCGATAAGTTCGTCAGCGCCCGCTGTCGAGAAACCCTCTTGTCTAATCAAGAACGCCTTGATGGGATCGTCGGAGCTAGGAACCCTTCCCCCAAACTGCCCTACTATTCTTTCGAAAATTTCTGGCTTCATGGCAGCCTCATGGAGGGCTTCTGCCTGTTCGCGCTCATTCATAGGCTGCAAAATTCGCATAGCTAGGTCACTGACGGCCACGTCGCCACGCAAACCGTCTATCAGCCCGTATTGCCTCAAGGCTCCTATTGCGCTTGCTGCGGCTCCGCCACCGCTACCCGAATAGCCAATCACTTTCGCTGCCGAATCCACGTCTATCTTCGCCTGATGAGCCCCAGCGAACATTTTACGCGTCATTTCAATGGCTTTTGATAAGCCATGCCGCGGATATCTTGGACTGCGCTTAGCCATTGCCGGCTCCTCATATAAGCCTCTCGGAACGCGCCCCGCCAGGCATGCGAAAGCTTATAAGCTAGATCCAATTTAAGAGCAATATTTTGCGTTTCCGACCTTATTGACCGAATATTCCCGACCGGCGTCGATATGAAAAGCGCAAAAGCGCGGTTAATGCTTGTGGGAAGCTGCGGATCGTGAGATATAGCAATAGGGACTCGAGCCGCCGTCCAAACGCGGAACACCCGAGTCACCCATCCTGCCAAGGAGGCCGGGGTCCAAACCCGGCCTCCGCACTATAGCTATTCGCTTATCGAAGAGCAATTCGAGAGCTCACACAGTCACCCCGGCCTTGTGCTGGGGTCCACTGCGCCGCCGGGCGACACCACCAGCGGCGCCAGCCCTAGCCCCACGCGTATATCCGCGATCAACATGCTGCCTGAGATCGGTCCTGGGGAGCTGCGATTTAGCTCCTCGGATACCGCCGCCGCGTATGCAGTACGGCAAGCACGTCGATCTCGGCCTCCGAAGCAATCGCATAGACGATCCGATACGGCAGCCCGACCACCGAGAACTCGCGCGTACCCTCGACCAGCCCAGCGCGCCCAAGCATCGGAAACTGCCCGAACATCATCGCCGTCTGCACGATGCGAGCGATCACACGATCCGCCGCGCGTTCGTCGTCCTCGGCAATCCAGTCCCGGATCGTCTCCAGGTCGGCCCGCGCTTGCGGTGTGAAGCTAACGTTCAAGCTTGAGGTCGCGCAGCACCTTCTCGACGGGAATCATCGCGCTCCGGTCCCGCGCCTGCGCCAAGCCACGCTCGACCTTGGCGCGCTTCCACGCATCATAGCCCGGCTCGGCGGGAGCATCGGCATCCTCGACCTTGTCACGCGGATCGATGGCAGGCTTCATGCCTTGGATATACACCTGAATCCGCGGCCGAGGAAGGCAGCTACCAAAGTAGGATTTCGCCTGATACGCCCGAGGCGACTCGCCAACGGGTCCGCTCTTTCAGACAGTGAGGTCGATCCCCCCAAACAGGGTGTCGCGCAGACGTCGCGTGCGTGTCGCGCGTGCGGCGCCGCGGTGGCGCGAAGCCGGCGCGCCGGTGTCGCGTGGATGGCGCGCAAGTGTCGCCGACATGGGGCGCAGGTGTCGCGCAGGCGTCGCGTCGCCGCCGCTTGCGTGTCGCCTCGCCGTCGCGAAGCCACGCAAGCTCTCAGCGTTTCACACCGCGGCTTCGGAAAACCCGCGCCAGACGCGCAACTTTGACAACTTCGCCGCCACAACTTCACGGATCGGCGCGGCCATGAGGCCCCCGCCCCTCCGCACACCCTCAGCGGAAATTGTCGGCATAGGCCTGCAGCTTCAGCTTGCGCTCCGGCGCCGGCACCACGTGATAGGCATAGCCCTCGCGCTCGGCATGCGCCTTGGCGGCCTCCAGGGTCGGAAAGCCGATGCGGACCTGGTTCGAAGTGTCGCCGCCGCCGTTCCAGCCGGTCAGCGGATCGGCTTCCTGCGGCTTGACCGGCTCGAATTCGAGCATCCACAGATCGGTGCGCGCGCGGCCCGACTGCATCGCGTTCTTCGGGCGCTGATAGATACGGGCGGTCTTCACGTCTTGCCTCCGAGGGTGTTGCTGAAGCCTCTAACGCGCCGCGGCGTTCCTTGCATCAGCCTTTTTGGTCCTGAGCGTCGCCGAGGCACCCGCCGGATCGTCAGGCCAGGGATGCCGCGGATAGCGCCCGCGCATTTCCTTGGCGACTGCCGCCCAGCTCCCCTTCCAGAAGCCCGGCAGGTCGCGCGTCGTCTGGATCGGGCGGCCGGCGGGCGAGGTGAGGCTGAGCACCAGCGGCGTGCCGTCGCCGAGCGTCGGATGCTCGGCCAGCCCGAACAGCGCCTGGACGCGCACCTCGACCGTCGGCCCGCCCTCGGCGCCATAGTCGATCGCGTGGCTCGATCCGGCCGGCGTCTCGAGCCGCGCCGGGGCGAGCCGGTCGAGCGTCTTCTGCCCATCCCAGCCGAGCAGATTCTGCAGCGCCTGGGTCAGCCCCTCGGCCGCGACCGCGTCGAGCCGGCGCTTGCCCTCCAGCAGGGGCGGCAGCCAGTCGTCGAGCGCGGCGAGCAGGGCGGCGTCCTCGAGCGTATCGATCCCGGCGAAACGCGCGCGCAGCCGCAGCGCCTGCGCGGTGTCGGACCAGGGCAGCAGCGCCAGCCCGTGCACGCGCACCGCTTCGAGCAGCAAGGCCGCGGTATCGACCGGCCCGCTGTCCGGCCCCGACGACAGCCGCAGCGCGCCGAGCCGCCGCTCGCGCACGGCCTCGACTCGGCCGGTGGCAGGGTCGAAGCTCGCCGAGCGCCGCGTCTCGATCCGGTCGCCGAACAGCGCCTCGATCGTGGCGAAGTCGATCTCGGCCGCCGACAGGATTCGCGCCCCCGCCGCCATGCCCTGCGTCTCGGCGACCGCGAGCCATTCGGCGCGGGCGAGCGGCGAAGTTGGGTCCAGCCGGAAGCCCCGCCCGCCGACCGACGCCCAATGCTCGCCGGTCCCGTCGCGGCGCTTGGCGATGCGATCGGGGAAAGCGAGCGCGATGCAGGTGGAAATCTCCTCTTCCCTTCCGCTTGCGGGAGGGGTCGGGGGAGGGGCTGAACCGCGAGG
>NZ_JBYSXG010000067.1:0-22886 GCF_058782005.1 Sphingomonas sp. FW306-1B-B10E | reverse complement strand
CCCCAGACCTGCCCCCGCCGGAACCTGCCCGCTCGTCGATGATTCATCGGGAAAAGGAGAGAGAAATGAGCGACAACAAGGAACTACGGGCGCCACAGGATTCCTCCCGCATCGCGATGGGCGAGGATTATGAAGTCGCCTATTGGAGCGACAAATTCGGGGTCAGCCGCGATCGGCTCCAGCAAGGCGTGGATGCCGTCGGCAACGGCGCCGATGCGGTGGAGGAATATCTGAAGCGCTGAGCCCCGGCCGCCCCGGTCGCCGCCCGGGCAATACGCAGCCTTGCGTATCGGAACGGGCAGCGGGATCGGCCTGATTGGCGGCGATGCCGCTATTTGCGCAACTCAGACTGGCGACGATCACTCCGATCACCGTGCTCGCCCATCTGCTCGGGCTGGCCCTGCTGATGCGGCTGGCGCGCGATCACCATCGTCGCGTGTCCGATCGCGACAGCCTGACGCGCGACGGATTCGGTGTCGCCGGCGCGGACGGCCGGCCGGCCGGAGGCGCGCAGGCCGGCGATGGCCAAGCCGTCTTCAGCCCGTGGCGCCGCCCATGCGGTGCGCTTCCGGCGATCCCTCGTCGAGGAAGACATATAAGGCGGCGATCCTGCCGTCGCGGACCAGTATGAAATCCCAGCCCGTGTAAGCGGGCGCGCCGCCGCGCGGCCCCGATCCCCAGCCGAGCCGGCCGGCATTGTGCAGGGTCTGCGGCTTGCCCGGCGTGTAGATGAAATCGCGATGCGTCGCGCGCAGCGCGCCGGCGAACTGGGCGATTGCGGCATGGCCGGCGATCGGCCCGGTCGGCGCATACAACACGCCGTCTTCGGCCCAGAGTTCGTCGATCGCGGCGTGCCGCCGCCCAGCGTCGGCCTCGCCAAACACTTCGTCGAGATTGCGAAGCAGCAGTTCGCGGACGCGCTCGGCGGGTTCCTTGCTCGATATCATGTCTTGCTCCTTCCACGAGCACGGTCCCCCGGGGGCTGGCGCCACCGGGGGATTGCAAGTGTCAGATCTGTGCCTGGCCGCCATCGACAAACAGCTCGACACCGTTGACGAAGCTGGCGTCATCGGAGGCGAGGAACAGCACCGCCTTGGCGATCTCCTCCGGCTGGCCGACGCGGCCGGCAGGGATCAGGCTCGCCAGATAGTCCTTAGTGCCTTCGGCCTGTGCGCCGCCGCCGAACAGCTCATTGAGGCCGGCGGTATCGGTGACGCCCGGACTGACCGCATTGACGCGGATATGGCGATCCTTGAGATCGAGGATCCAGTTGCGGGCAAAGTTGCGAATCGCCGCCTTGGTCGCGGAATAGACGCTGAACGCCGGCGTGCCCGAGATGCTGGTGGTCGAGCTGGTCAGGATCACCGACGCGCCATCTTTGAGGAGCGGCAGCGCCTTCTGCACGGTGAACAGCACGCCCTTCACGTTGGTCGCGAAGGTCTTCTCGTAATGTTCTTCCGAGATCGCGCCGAGAGGCGCCATCTCGCCACCGCCGGCATTGGCAAAGACCACGTCGATCTGGGCATGGCGTTGCTGGACCGCGTCATAGAGCCGGTCGATATCGGCGAGTTGCGCCATGTCCCCGCGCACGCCGGTCACCTGCCCGCCGATCGCCTTCACGGCGGCGTCAAGCGCGTCCTGACGGCGGCCGGTGACGAACACCGAGGCGCCTTCCGCGGAAAATGCCTTGGCCGTGGCCAGGCCGATGCCGCTCGTGCCGCCGGTCACCACCACTACCTTGTCCTGGAACCTGTTCGTCATCGTCTGTCTCCTTCCGGGGTTTCGGCAATTTGCCGTTGCCGCTCCCAAATGCGACGTGAACGATGATGCGTGTAGCCGGCAGATATGGCACTTAGCGTTCCATTGGAGGAACGATGATGCGCGTGGATCTCAACGACTATGCCTATTTCGCCGAGGTCGTCGCGCATGGCGGGTTCGCCGCGGCAGGGCGGGCGCTGCGCGAACCCAAATCGAAGCTCAGCCGCCGCATCGCTGGACTCGAGCAGCGGCTGGGCCTGCGCCTGATCGAGCGGTCGAGCCGTCGCTTCCGCGTGACCGATACCGGCCAGGCCTTTTACGAACGCTGCCGCGCTATCCTTGCCGAGGCGGAGCAGGCGGAAGCGCTGGTGATGCAGGCGCAAGCCGAGCCGCATGGGCGTATCCGGTTCAGCTGTCCCACCGGCATGCTCGAGCCGATGGCGGGGCTGATCTCGTCCTTCCTTTCGCGCTATCCCAAGGTCCGGCTTCAGCTGGTCGCGACCGATCGCCCGGTCGACCTGATCGCCGAACGCGTCGACCTGGCGCTGCGGGTCCGCGCCAGCCTTACCAGCGATGCCGCGCTGACGATGCGCACGCTCGGCAAGTCGACGCGCATCATCGTCGCCAGCCCGCAGCTTGCGAACCGGATCGAGACGGTCGAGCAGCTCGCGCAGGTGCCGGCACTCGCCACAGATGACGCGGCGGAGGATCTCGAATGGCATCTCGAGACCGAAGCTGGGCAGATCCAAGTGCTGCGCGTCGTCCCGCGCCTGGGCTGCGAGGACATGGCGAGCGTCCGCAACGCCGCGATCGAGGGATTGGGGGTCGCAATTCTGCCCGACCATGTCTGCCGCGAGGCGCTGAAAGCGGGCCGGCTGGTTCGCTTGTTGCCGGAGTGGCGCGGGGTACAGGGAATCGTGCACCTGGTGTTCACGACCCGGCGCGGACTGCCGCCGGCGGTCCGCGCGCTGATCGATCATCTCGCAGCCGGCTTCCCGCGGGAACCAGATCCCGGATCGCAGAAGCACATGGACGGGCGGACGTCGCCCTAGACAGCGCTGGGGGTAGGGCGAAAAAGCGCCTCTGCGCGCTTTGAAACAGGCGAATGATGGCCGCCGGTGGGCAAGGGACTTCTCGATGCGCTGTTCGACGGCTGGCAGGGCGTCAGATTTGACGCGTGAGCGCCGTTAACCGATCATTTCCGATCGCTTAAGAGGGAACGGCCGGTTGGCTCTTTCTGGAGCGCGCCTGATGCGGTGTCGCCCTCAATGGAAATCATGGCTGCGCACCTTGATGAGCTCCTCGGGATCGGTGCCGGTCGGAAAGGGCGGCGAATAGAGATCGCGCGGCCCCGGCCGCCATCCCACCTCGCCGCGGTCCGGTGCGCCGGCATGGGTCGCGCCGTCACCCCGCCCGAACGTCACCGGCATCTCCATGCGTCCGATCGAGCGCAACATGTCGTCGCGTGGTATCACGCGATCGACGATGACATGGATCACCGCCCCCTCCTTCTGGAGCCGACCGCGCAAGGACACCATCGACGCCGACATCACCACGCGGCGCTGCCTCTCGAAGCGGTCCGGCCAGAGGATGCCGTTGGCGACCCCGGTCTCATCCTCGATCGTGATGAAGAGAACGCCGCGCGCCGAGCCCGGGCGCTGGCGGACCAGAATCACGCCCGCGACCTCGACATGCCGCCCGTCCCGGATCGAGGCGAGATCGCCGCAGCGCACGACGCGCTCGGCGGCGAGCTGCTCGCGCAGGAAGGTGAGCGGATGCGCGCGCAGCGACAGCTGCAGGGTGCGATAATCCTCGACCACCTCGCGGCCGTCGCTCAAGGGCTGCAAGGTAACGCGCGGCTCCTGCCCCTCGGGCGAAAAACCGCACTCCCGCGCATCGGCCGCCGCGAACAAGGGCAAGGGCGCCTCGCCCAGCCCCTTGACCTTCCATAGCCCCTGGCGCCGGTCCTCGGCGATGCAGTGGAACGCGTCGGCCTCGGCGAGGCGCTCGATCGCGGCGCGCGGCACGCCGGCGCGGCGCCACACTTCCTCGACGCTTTCATAGGGCGCGTCGCCCCGAACCGCGGCGATCGCCGCGCCATGGACATTGGCGAGGGAGCGCACCTGGCGGAAGCCGAGCCGTACGGCGAGATGGCGCCCCGCCACGGACTTCCCGGACGGCTCGAGCGTACAGTCCCAATGGCTGTCATTGATCGAGACCGGCCGCACTTCGACGCCGTGCGCCTGCGCGTCGCGCACGATCTGCGCGGGCGCGTAGAAGCCCATCGGCTGGGCGTTGAGCAAGGCCGCGCAAAAGACATCGGGATGGTGATGCTTCACCCAGCAGGAGGCATAAGCGATCTTGGCGAAGCTCGCGGCATGGCTCTCGGGAAAGCCATAGCTGCCGAACCCCTCGATCTGCTTGAAGGTGCGTTCGGCGAAGTCCCTGGGATAGCCGCGCGCGACCATGCCACCGACCAGCTTGTCGTAGAAATGGCTGACCCCACCGGTGAGCTTGAAGGTCGCCATCGCGCGGCGGAGCTGGTCGGCCTCGGCCGGGGTAAAGCCGGCGCCGACGATCGCGACCTTCATCGCCTGCTCTTGGAAGAGCGGCACGCCCAAGGTCTTCTCGAGCACCGCGCGCAGCTCTGCCTTTGGATATTCCGGCTTCTCCTTGCCTTCGCGCCTGCGCAGATAGGGGTGGACCATGTCGCCCTGGATCGGTCCCGGGCGGACGATCGCGACCTCGATCACCAAGTCGTAGAATTTGGTGGGCTTCATCCGCGGCAGCATCGACATCTGCGCGCGCGATTCGATCTGGAAGACGCCGAGCGTGTCGGCCTTCTGGATCATCTTGTAGACCTCCGGATCGTCATCCTGGAGGTCGGCCATGCCGACACGCACGCCCTTATACTGCTCGAGCAGGTTGAAGGCGCGGTTCATGCAGCCGAGCATGCCCAGGCCCAGGACGTCGACCTTCATGAAGCGCAACGCATCGATGTCGTCCTTGTCCCATTCGATGATCTGGCGATCCTCCATCCGCGCGGGCTCGATCGGCACGAGATCGTCGAGCCGGTCCTGGGTCAGCACGAATCCACCGGGATGTTGCGACAGGTGCCGCGGCGTGCCGATCAGCTGGCGCGCGAGACGCAGCGTCAGCTTCAAGCGGTGGTCGCTCGAATTGAGGTTGAGGCTGGCGATCTGCTCGTCGCTGATCCCGTCCATCGACCAGCCCCAGACCAGGCCGGTCAGCATCTTGGTGAGATCGCGCGGCAACCCTAGCGCCTTGCCGGCCTCGGCGACCGCGCCGCGGGTACGGTAGCGCGTCACCACCGCGGTCAGTGCCGAGCGGTGACGGCCATAGGTCTCATAGATCCACTGGATGATCTCTTCGCGGCGCTCATGCTCGAAATCGACATCGATGTCGGGCGGCTCCTTGCGTTCGCCCGAGACGAACCGCTCGAACAGCAATTCGTGCTGGATCGGGTCGATCGAGGTGATGCCGAGCAGATAGCAGACGCAGCTGTTCGCCGCCGACCCGCGCCCCTGGCAGAGGATGCCGCGCCGGCGGCTCTCGTTCACAATCGAGCGGACGGTCAGGAAATAGGGCGCATAATCGAGCGCGCCGATCAGCTTCAGTTCGTGCGCAATCTGCTCGGCATAGGGTAGCGGCACGCCGTCGGGGAACTTCGCCGCGGCCGCTTCCTCGGTCAGGATGGCGAGCGCCTCCTGGGCGCTCCGCCCTGCCATCACCTGCTCATAGGGATATTGGTAGCGGATCTCGCCGAGATCGAAGGTGCAGGTCCGCGCGATGTCGGCGCTCGCCCGGACCGCCTCCGGAAAGGCTGAGAAGCGTCGCTCCATCTCCTGCGGCGATTTCAGGTGCCGGTCCATGAAGCGTTCGCGGGCATAGCCCAGCGCATCGACGGTGGTGCCGAGCCGGATTGCCGTCACCAAGTCCTGGAGCGGGCGCGCCTCGGGACTGTGGTACAAGACGTCGCCGGTCGCGACCGGCCGCACGCCTCGTGCCCGCGCCATCCCGTCGAGCGCGTGCAGCCGCTCGAGATCATCGGGCCTCCGACGAAACGACAGAGCGCAATAAGCGCGCGCGCCGAACGAGGCGGCGAGATCCGTCAGATGGCTTGCGCAGGTTTGGTCGGCCTGATCGGGCACCAGGATCGCGACCAGCCCCTCGGCGTGCGCCGCGACATCGGCCCAGTCGAGGATGCAGCAACCCTTGCCGCCCCGCGCCTTGCCGATCGAGAGCAGGCGCGTGAGCCGCGACCAAGCCGGCCGGTCGGTCGGATAGAGCAGCATGGCGCGGCCATCGCTCAGGTCTATCCGCGCGCCCGGGATCATCCGCACGCCCGTCGCCTTTTGCCCGTCCCAGCCCCGGACCACGCCGGCGACGCTGCTGTGGTCGGTCAGGCCGAGCGCAGCGTGGCCGAGCAGCCTGGCGGCAGCGAACAGGTCCTCGGGCGCACTCACGCCGCGGAGAAACGAGAAATGACTCGTGACCTGGAGCTCCACATAGATCGGCGGAGGGGTCGGTGCCGCGACCGCCATCAGCCGAAGAAGCCGTGCAGGTGCCAGCTCAGGTCGCCGGTCTCCGGGACGACGCCATCGCCGCGGCGAAACAGCCAGAAACGCTGGCCGTCCTCGACCTCGACCCGGAAATAATCCCTGACCGCCCAGAGCTCTCTGTCGGTACGCCACCATTCGCCGTGGATGCGCTCCGGTCCGTCGCCGGCGACGACGCGATAGGCGCGCCCGCGCCACGTGAAACGGCGGGGCGGATGGTCGGGAAGCAGCGCCACGACATGGCTGAGCATCTCCGGACGGCGCAGGATCCTGACCGGCCGCTTCCATGCCGGCCACCCTGCAGTTTCGGCGAGAGGCCCCAGCCGGCGGACGGCGCGCTCGGGCACGTCGCTCGGCTCGAGCCCGACCCGGAAGACCGCGGCTTCGCCGGCACGGCCGACCAGCTGGTCGATCGCAGGCGCAAGATCGGGCGCGGCCTCGTCGCTCGCCAGCAACGGCTCGAAGGCGAGCGCCCCGAGCGGTTCGCTGTGCGGGACGGTCAGGCGCATCGCCTCGATGCCGAGCCCGGGCTCGAGCCGGCCGAGCTTCAGGCCGAGCATGCGGACGAGATGCTTGGGATCGCGGGTGGCGCGCGCCGCGCCGATCGCGAGATGCTGTTCGCCGCCGTCGACGCGCCCGGCGGTGAGCAGCGCCGCGCGTACGCCAAGCCCGCGCTTGCAGAGCAGCTGGACCAGGTCGTCGACCAGGTCCGCGACCACCTGGGTGATCGCCTCGGGCGTCCCGATCGGCTCAAGCAGATGCCGCGCAACGGACGGCGCCTCGAACGGAATCACAGACACGATCGGCTCGGCGGCGCGGCCGAGCGCCTGGTCGAGGCGCTGGACCGCGGCGAGGCCGAGCCGGCGCGCGAGCGGTCCGCGTGGCATGGGATAGAGGTCGCCGACGCGCTCGAGCCCGAACCGCGCGGCGGCGGCGAGCGCTTGTGGCTCGAGCCTCAGCGCCGCGATCGGCAGCGCGGCGAGCGCGGCCGCTTCGCCGCCCGGCGCCAAGATAGCGATCTCCTCGCCGCCATGGCGGGCGAGCGCATGCGCCGCGCCCGGCGTGCCTGCGACGGCGATGCGTCCAGTGAAGCCGAGTCGTCCGAGAAAGCCGAGCGCGCGCCGGCAAAATCGTACCTCGCCGCCGAACAAATGGCTGGTGCCGGTCAGGTTGAGCCAGAGCCCGTCCGGCCCCGAGGAGCACGCGATCGGCGTCCACCGGCCGACGGCATGGAGCGCCAGCCGCTCGAGCCAGTCGCGATCGCCGTCCGGATCGGCGTCGCGCACCTCGAGATCGCCGACCAGCGCCCGCGCATGCGCCGCCGCCATGCCGGGCACGAGGTCGAGCGACAGCGCCACCGGGCAGGCGGCAGTCACCACCTCGCGCTGGCCGACTCGCTCGACCAGCACGGTGGGGCGTCTCGATGACAGGAAAGCGGGCGCCGGCGCGGGCATGGCCTCGCGGGGCAAGGTCCGGGCGGCAACGGGCGCGCCTTCGTCCGCGGGCATTGCGCGAAACGGATGCGCCACTGGCTCAGAGCGCCGCCCGAGCATGCGCATCGGCGGGCGCTGATGGGCAGGCAGCGCCGCAATTCGCGCCGCTTCCGCTTCCCGCCCGGCCGGAGCGTGCTGGGCCCAGCGCGCGCCGGGACGCCAGCCGCCGCCGCGCGGGGCCGAACAGGCTCCCGGGTCGTCGTCGATGCTCGGCGGCAGGATCGGTGCGGGGGACCAGGGCCGCTCAGGCGGCGCGGCGTTCCGCTCCAGCCGCCGCAGCCGCTCGATCGCGAGCTGGGGCAGGTAGAGCGAGGCGACCCTTGCCATCGCAGGCCTCGACTATGAGAGAAAAGGGGTTGCCGCCACGCTGGCGGGCAAGCTCGACATTCCAGCAGCCGCGCCCGACGCCGGGATGCGCCAGCGGCACCGACGGCGCGCAGCCTATGCGCCAGCGCGTGCAGGCGGCCGAAGGCGCCTCGAGGGGATCGCGCGACGCGCGTGCCCAGCGCCTGAGCAGCAGCATCGGCGTGCGCCCGTCCGCTGCGGCAAGCTGGAGGCGGCGAGTCGCGGTCTGGTCGGCTGCCTTCACTTCAGCGACCACCGCCGCGAAGCTGCCGTCACGCAGGCAGTCCTCAGCGAGCGCCAGCGCGGCCACATCGTCCCGGGCCTCGCAATAGAGAAGCTTTCCGGGGGGCAGCCCTGCCTGCTCCAGTCCCGGCGCGTAGAGATCGAACCGGGTCAGCGCCCATGCTACAGTCGCGTGGGACCCGGCCGCGAACCGCGCCGCCGCGCCTGCCGCGAACAGGGTCGCAGCGGCATCGTCGCCGAGGGTCGGCGAAGTGGCAGCGACCTCGTGCAGGCCGCCGCCGTCCAGCCCCCCGGGCGCCAGCCGGCCGTCAAGCGCTTCGATTCCGAACGGCAGCAAGGGCGCGCAGCTCGCCACCGGCGCGGCGATCTGCGCCTTGAGCTCGGCGAGCATATGCGCACGGTCGGATGCAAGGACGGCTTCGGCAGGCATAAGGGAACAACGACTCACTTGTTCCCATTATGTTCCCCACAAGTCCGTGTCGCGTCAAGCGATGCTACAGACGCTGCGGATATTGCTGTGGACTTCCAGCCCCATTCCGACGTGATGCGGTCCGCCCCTTCGACCGCTGTCGGCATAGGGCAGGTCTTACGCAACCAAGCGAAACTGGTTGAAGCTGGCGCTCCGACGCAGTCCGTCCCGGAAAGGGAGTATGGCTGTCGTGCGAGCCGCGCACTGCTCTCCATACGGACAGTTCGATAACCCAAGCGACCATCACACCATCGGGCGGTGGCGTTGCGGCTTGCGTGCAGCAAGCACCGTACCGTCAGGTTTACGGCATCTGGCCATGCACACGCCGCCTCGGCAGCGAGAAATTGCTTACCTCGATGAACACCTTTTTTTGTGGTTGCACATAATCTTAAGGGAAGGACCTTCTATAAGGCCAGGATGCCTGAGAAGGCGCCGGGGGGTTTCACATGGGTTGGTGTCTGGAGAAGGTGCAGTCGGCCTTCGGTCGGATCTTGGCTGCTAGCTTGAGTGCAGCAGATTGCAGCGACGTGGCAGGACAGCAGCGCACGCCCGCGCGGCATTCCTGGTCCGCTCGATGGCAATTACGCGTGGCGCTTGCGGGAGGGCTGTTTGTCCTCGCGCCGGCCCAGGCGATGGCGGCATCGGCAGGCTGCACTGCCATCAACACTTTCAGCGGCACCTTCACGGTCGATTCGAGCGGGAACGGCACCGACAAGTTCACCGATCCGGGCACGCAGGTGCTCGCGAATGGCGAAACGATAAACTATTCCTGGTCGGGCAACACCAAGGGTGCGTACGTCTACGTCATCTATACGCAGAACGGCGGTACCACCGTCGCGCCGAACACGCTTCCGCAATCGACGGCAGTGAGCGGAAGCGGCTCGTTCACCTTCACCGGCACCATCCCCGGCGACTATCTGCAGATGGGCCTGTCGAACTACCCGCCCTATGATTCCAATCCCATTCCCAACCCGTCGGCCAATGGCAGCAGCGTCCAGATCACGGTGAGCTGTTCGGCAAGCACTACGCTGGGGGTGACGATGGCGCACAGCGGCAACGCCGTGCAGGGTGGTTCGCTCGCCTACACGATTACGCCGAGCATTTCCGGTGGTGCGACCAGCACGGCGACTCTCACCGCCGCATTCACGCTGCCCAGCGGGATGACCTATGTCAGCGCGTCCGGCACGGGCTGGACCTGCAGCGGGTCGGGCCAGTCGGGCTCGTGCACGCGCAACACCAGCTTTGCGGCAGGATCCGGCCCGCCGATCACGTTGAACACCAGTTTCGCCAGCAATGCGTCGAGCCCGCTCACGCCATCGACTCAATTGTCCGGCGGCGGCGCATCGAACACCGCCACGGCGTCCGATTCGACCTCCGTCATCGCCACTCCCAGGGTAAATGCGATCGCCCCCACGTCCGGGCCCAGTTCGGGTGGGACCAGCGTCACCATCACCGGCACGGGCCTGAGCGGCACCACCTCCGTGGTCTTCGGGGGAACGGCCGCATCGGGCTTCACCATCAACAGTAACACGCAGGTCACCGCGACGGCGCCGGCCGGCACCGGCACGGTCGACGTGCGGGTAACCACCGCCGGCGGCACCAGCGCGACCAGCGCGGCCGATCAGTTCGTTTACAGCGATCCGCCTGCGACGCCGGTGGTGACGACGCCCGCCAACGGCGCGACGGTCGGATCGAACACGCCAACCTATTCAGGCTCGTCCGATGCAAACGTGACGATTACGGTTCTGATCGACGGCGTTTCGATTGGTACGACCACTGCCACTGGCAGCGGCACCTGGAGCAAGGTTCAGCCGACCGCGCTCGCCGCTGGCTCGCATACTGTCCGGGCATTCGCCACCAACGGCCAGAGCCAGAACAGCGGCAATTCGCCGACGAACACGTTCACCTACACGCCCCGGCCGGTCGCGAACAACTACACGCTGACGACTGGCATCACCTACAACGCAGGCGCCGATACCCCGACTGCGTTCAGCATCGCGGGCCAGGTGTCGAACAGCCCCACCAGCTATGCCGTGGGATCCCCAACGACCGCCAATCTGGGCACGGTGTCGGTCAATAACACCGGTGTCGTCACCTATACTGCGGCGCGCGGGTTCCGTGGCACCGACAGCTTCACCTATACCGCGAGCAACGCCGGCGGCACCTCCAATGTCGCAACGGTGACCATCACGGTGAACAATCCGAGCCTGTCCGGCACTCTGTCGGGCAGCGGCACGCGCGGCGCCACATTGTCGAACGTCCGAGTGATTCCGTCGGGCGGCACACAGCCATACAGCTGCAGTACGACGCTTGCTTCGGGCGCGCTGCCCGCGGGCACCCAGCTCAACGCCGACTGCTCGATCACGGGCACGCCCACGGCGAGCGGCACGTTCACCTTCACCGCGAACCTTACCGACAGCTCGGCGCCCGCGTTCACGCAGGCGACCGGTACGCTGACGCTCGTGGTCTCGGCGCCGTCGCTGACGCTCACCCCCGCGGCGGGCGCGCTGCCCGGCGCGACCGCCGGCACCGCTTATTCGCAGACCTTTGTCGCAGGCGGCGGGGTGTCCCCCTATAGCTATGCGGTGTTCGGCGGCGCGCTGCCCCCCGGCATCACGCTCTCCGGCGGCACGATCAGCGGCACGCCTACCGCCGTGGGTAGCTACACTTTCTCCATCCGCGCGACAGACAGTTCCAGCGCCGGCAGCGGCGGACCGTATTCGGTCGCCAACAGCTATTCGATCCTAGTCGCGGCGCCGGCGATCACGCTGAGCCCGGCAACACTGCCAGCCGGCGCCGTGGGTACGCCCTACACGCCGATGCTATCGGCAACCGGGGGTAACGGCACCTATACCTATACCGCCACGGGCACCTTGCCGCCCGGTATCACGCTTGGCGCCAACGGTGCTTTCAGCGGCACGCCGACCACCGGGGGAACGTTCAATTTCACGGTGACCGCTGCCGACAGCGGCACCACCGGACCTGCTGCGCCTTATGGCGGAAGCCGAGCGTACACGGTGACGATCGGCGCCCCGACGATCACCGTTTCGCCGGCGTCGCTGAGCGCTGCGGGCGTCGGGCAGCCTTACAGCGCCGCCTTCAGCGCGGCCGGCGGCACGGCGGGCTACAACTTCGCGACCGCCGGTCCGTTGCCGGCCGGGTTGACGCTGGCGGCGAACGGCACGCTCTCGGGCACGCCGACGCAGGGCGGCTCGTTCACCTTTACGGTGGTTGCGACCGACAGCTCGTCTGGCACCCAGTACACCGGATCGAGGAGCTACACGCTGAGCATCGCTGCGCCTTCGATCGTCGTGGCGCCGACATCGCTCACCAATCCTGTCGCGGGCCAACCCTATAGCGCGACCGTCACTGCTTCTGGCGGCACTGGAGCCTATACCTTCACCACGCCGGGTGGTGGGTTGCCGCCGGGGTTGAGCCTGGCCAGCGACGGCACGATTTCGGGAACGCCAACCGGCGGCGGCACCTTTACGTTCACCGTGATTGCCACCGACAGCTCGACGGGCACGCAATATACCGGCAGCCGGTCCTACAGCGTTAATGTTGCGCCGGCGACAGTGGTGTTGAACCCAGCTACGCTGCCGAACAATGCGGCGGGCACGCCGTACAGCCAGACGCTCTCCGCGTCGGGCGGTAACGGGACCTATAGTTTCGCGGTCACCGCCGGCGCCTTGCCGCCCGGCTGGTCGCTGTCGCCTGCCGGTGTCCTCTCGGGCAGGACCACGGTGGCGAATGTCAGCTACACCTTCACCGTCACCGCTACCGATCAGTCGGTTGGGACGCCATATAGCGGCACCCGCAGCTACACAGTGAACGTGAGCTCGCCCAACTTCACGTTGACCGCGCCAACGCTGGGCGCGACCATGGGCATTCCGTATTCTGGGAATTTCGTCGCCGGAGGCGGCACTGCGCCGTATACCTATACCAGGGCTGCGGGCACAATTCCGCCGGGCTTGACGTTCGCATCGGACGGCTCGCTATCGGGCACGCCGACCACGAACGGCACGTTCAGCTTCACCGTCATCGCCCGCGACAGCACCACGGGGCCAGGGTCGCCGTTCGGCGTCGGGAGTGGCTATACCTTCACGGTCGCCGCGCCATCGGCACCAGTCGCCGGCACGGTGAACGCGACAATAGCCTATGAGTCTTCGAACAACGCCATTCCGCTGGCGTTGTCGGGGGGCGCCGCGACCAGCGTAGCGGTTGCGACTCCCCCGGGTCATGGCACGGCCGCGGTTTCCGGAACGGCGATCACCTATACGCCAGCCGCCGGCTATTTCGGAGCCGACAGCTTCACCTACACTGCGACAAACGCGGGCGGCACCTCGGCACCCGCTATCGTCAGCATCACCGTGACTGCGCCGGCTGCACCGGTAGCTGCGGACCTGAACGGCGTGAGCGTCCCTTACGGCAGCACGAGCAACGCGATCGATCTGTCCACCTCGATCACAGGCGTGCGTTCCAGCATCGCGGCTGCAAGCACACCTGCGCACGGCACGGTGAGCGTCAGCGGTGAGGTTGTGACGTACACGCCTGTCGCCAGCTATTTCGGGCCCGACAGTTTTACCTACACCGCGACGGGTCCCGGCGGCACTTCGACCCCGGCGACTGTCAGCCTCACCGTCACGACGCCGGCCGCGCCGACCGCCGCAAACGCCAGCGCCAATGTGCCCTTTGATACGGGTATTGCGATCGATCTGTCCGGCTCCATCACCGGCATTCGCTCCAGCATCGCGGTCGCGAGCGCGCCTGCCCACGGGACGACAAGCGTTGCAACTGACGTGATCACCTACACGCCGACTGCCGGCTATTACGGCGCGGACAGCTTCACCTACACGGCGACCGGCCCGGGCGGCACATCGGCGACCGCGACGGTCAGCCTGACGGTGGCGGCGCCAGCCGCACCGACGGCGGCAGGCATCACCGGGGTGGCTGTGCCCTATGACAGCGCCGGCACCGCGATTGACGTGAGCAGCTCGGTCAGTGGCGTCTACACCAGCGTGTCCGTGGCAAGCGCCCCGGCGCACGGCACCACCAGCGTGAGCGGCAACGTTATCACCTACAAGCCGACGGGCGGCTATTATGGTGCGGACAGCTTCACCTATACCGTTACCGGTCCGGGAGGCCCCTCGGCACCTGCGACGATCAACGTCCAAGTCGAGACGCCTGCGGTACCTACGGTCGCCAACGTCTCGAATGTGGCAGTTCCCTACAACAGCGCGGGGACTGCGATCGACCTGAGCAGCTCGGTCAACGGCGTTCACACCAGCACGTCGATTGCCGGAAGTCCGGCACATGGCACCGTGACTGTGGCCGGCGACGTAGTGACCTATGTGCCCATTGCCGGCTATTTCGGCCCTGACAGCTTCACTTACACCGCGACCGGCCCCGGCGGCACGTCGGCTCCGGCAAGCGTGACGCTCCAGGTCGAAGTACCGGCCGCACCGGCAGCGTCGAGCGTTTCGAACGTGGCGGTGACCTATAACAGCACGGGGACTGGGATCGATCTGGCCAGCTCGATCAGCGGCGTCCACACGAGCATTGCAATCGCAACCAGCCCGGCGCGCGGCACCGTGACGGCTTCCGGGGACGTCGTGACCTACATCCCGGCCGCGGGGTATTTCGGGATCGACAGCTTCACCTACACCGCGACGGGCCCCGGCGGCACCTCTACCCCGGCGACGGTCACGCTGCAGGTGGCCGCGCCGCCTGCGCCGACTGCGGCCAGTCGCAATGACGTCGCCGTGCCATATAATAGCGCCGGGGCGACGATCGATGTCGCAAGCGACATCGCGGGTGTCTTCACCAACATTGCGATCACGACGGGGTCGGCCAACGGCACCGCCTCGATTTCGGGCACCGTGATCACCTATATTCCGAACACTGATTATTTTGGTGCAGACAGCCTCACTTACACTGTTACCGGGCCGGGCGGCTCGTCCACCGCCACAATTAGGCTGAA
Source organism: Sphingomonas sp. FW306-1B-B10E (assembly GCF_058782005.1). Lineage (NCBI taxonomy): Bacteria > Pseudomonadati > Pseudomonadota > Alphaproteobacteria > Sphingomonadales > Sphingomonadaceae > Sphingomonas > Sphingomonas sp. FW306-1B-B10E. The sequence goes on along the minus strand of NZ_JBYSXG010000067.1, from coordinate 8,018 downwards.
CGTGGCGACGCCGCCGGTGCCCACCGCGGACAATGGTTCGGCCAGCGTCGCCGGCTCTGGATCGACCACGAGTGCGCAGAGCGTCGATATCGACCTCTCCGCGTTGGTAGACGGCGACTATGACCGGATCGAAATTCGGAGCCAGCCGGCGCACGGAAGCGTGTCTCTGCGCAGTCCTGTTGCGCGGGCTCGGGGGATTGGGACGCTCGCCGCGCCGCGCGTGACCGCGACGTACACGCCCACCCCGGGTTTCACCGGCACCGACAGCTTCACTTTCGTGGCAGTCGGGCCCGGCGGGACTTCGGCTCCTGCCGCGGTTAGCGTCGAAGTGGTGGGCAAGGTGCCGGTCGCGTTGCCGAAGACCGCGCAGGTCGGCGACGGTCAGACAGTCTCGGTGATGCTCACCGAAGGTGCCAGCGAGGGGCCATTCACCGCAGCAACCATCGTCAGTGTCACGCCTGCTGAGCAGGCGACTGCAGCGATTGTCGCAAGCGGGAGCGGCGCTTCGCAGGCCTATCGTCTCGATATCAGCCCGGCGGCGCGGTTCAGCGGCAATGTCGTGGTGATCTATACGCTGGCGAATGCATACGGGACGTCCGCGCCATCTACTGTCACCGTGACCGTCACCGCGCGGCCCGATCCGTCGGCCGATGCCGACGTCCGCGCGATCAGCGATGCCCAGGCGGAGACGACGCGGCGCTTCGCCCGCAGCCAGGTCGACAACTTCATGCGGCGCGCCGAGCAATTGCATGGTCGGGGCGATGGCAGCGCAGGTGCGCGGATGGGCGTGACGCTCAATGCCCGCGATAGCCAAGGCATGGTCCGCCCGAACCCGGGGTCCGACGCCTGGGCGCTCGATATCACCGAGCGCATGCGACCCTCGGCTGAAGATCCTGCGCTGGGTCGGATCGCCTCGGGCCGCTTCGGCACGCGGGCAAACCCCGCTGGACAGCTTGGCGCTTCCCGCGCAGCCGCCGAGATGAGTGCGGTTGACCGTAATTCGGCGCGCAAGGCGTCGGGCACGGCAAGCGAAGTCCAGCCGCTTGTCCAGGACAACGAGCGTAGCGACGGAACGCGTCGGAAGGGCTCCATCGCCATTTGGACCGGCGGTTCCATCGACATCGGCACGCAGGATGCAACCACGGATCGCTCGAAGATAACGGCGACCAGCTCGGGGCTGAGCGCTGGTGCCGACGTCAAGCTGGCAGAGGGCATCACCCTCGGCCTCGGCGGCGGCTATGGCAACGATCTTACTCGTATCGCCGGCGGTGCCGCGCGGGTTCGGTCCGACACCAGCTTGATTGCAGCATATGCAAGCGTGACGCCGGTGGACGGCCTGTTCTTCGACGGCATGATCGGCCGCGGCGACCTCAGCTTCACCACCCGCCGCGCCGTTGCCGAGGTCAATGCGACCGCACTTGGCAGCCGTGACGGCAACTACACGCTGGGCGCGCTGGCATTTGGCATCGACCGCCAGGCCGATGGCTTCAGCTGGTCGCTCTACGGGCGTGGCGAAGTGCTCGATGCGACGCTCGGTGCGTACGTCGAACGCGGCGCCAGCCGTTTTGATCTGCGCTTTGACGAGCGCAGTCTCAGCTCGGTTACCGGAACGCTTGGCGCGCGCCTGGAGCTGCGGCAGAAATATGGGTTCGGAACCGTGACGCCCCGTATCCGCGGCGAGTGGAATCACGAGTTCGCCGATGCCGATGCACAGCGGCTCGATTATGCCGATATCGCTGGCGCCGCGTTCTACGGCATCGACACGCACGGGTGGACACGCGAGCAGTTCCAGCTTGGTATCGGTAGCCGTCTTGTACTGCCAAGTCTGTGGACGTTCGACTTCGAGACCGCCTTCCGCGGCGCGGCAAGCCAACGTTCGGCCACGCTGCGCCTGCAGCTCTCGAAGGAGTTTTGACGTGGCGACGCTGAGATATTTGCGCCGCGATCTGAGCGCCGAGGAACCGTGGATTGCGGCGCAGTTGGGAGGCTTGAGCGCTGATTCTACGTTGAGCTGATTGAGTGATCCTGAAACCCCTACGCTCGCGGTGCACCGCGCTCACAACTAGCGTCGGCTATTAGGGGCGCATTGCCGACCGGCGGCTCGCGCAGAAAGCGACCCTTTGGCTTCTAGGACGGCACCGGGGTGGCAGCTTTATATCGTGAGCGTTCAATGCGAACGCTCTGGCATGTCACTTGGGGCGGAGCCAGTGTGTGGTCGACCATCGTATGCCGCGGGTCGTCACTGTCAAATTCCCAGTTCTTGCGCCCCAGCCGACCACCGCGCTGGAGGCGCATCGCACAGCGCAGGCCGGCTTGGTATCGAGGAAGTCCCCGGCGAAATGATAGCGGCGACGAAGGCTCGAGGCTCGCTGGCGCAAAACATAATTCAGCATCTGCTTGACTTGAAATTTTGCCGCGACATCGAACGTGAAGACGTTCTGGACCTACACCGCGATCGCCAGTTAGAGATCGAGCTCGCCATTGCGGAGCTTCCGGTCACGCTCTGTCAATTCAACATCGTCGGCTGGAAATATCGTCGCCATGCCGTCTTTGGCGGCCCTTTCCTGGATCTTCTCGACGAAGGCGTGCAGCTCGTCATAATAGAGCTGAAAGGCGGCGGCATAGTCGGCGCCATGCCGTTCGAGGGCTTCGGCAATGCGTCCCGCGCCAATGATCGCCATCGAGCCACCCATGCCTGCGACTGGCGATACGCAGTAGCCCGCGTCCCCCACGAGGACGACCCGCCCCTTGGACCAGCACGGCATGCGAATCTGATTGATCCTGTCGAAATAGAAATCGTCGTCGGTTCCCACGTACTTCAAGGCAGTCGGGACCTTCCAGCCAAGCCCATCGAAATGGGCATGGATCATCGCGCGCTGCTGCGCGCGGTCGCGATAATCATAGTCGATTTCACCTTCGGTGCGAAAAGCGAGGCCGATGTCCGTCCGGTCGTCATAGCCGTTTAGCATCGCGGTCCGGCCCGGGACGCTGAACACCTCGGAGACGTTGGGCGCCAATAAGCCCGTCACGGGCACGACCTTCAAATAGACATAGCCACCCATGAAATAGGTGAATTGCTCCCCATCGCCGAACACCAGCCTCCGGGTATTCGAGCGATTCCCGTCGCACCCGAACACCAGCGCAAAAGTTCGCCGCGTTCCGTCGTCCAGCGTGACTGTGACGCCGTCCGGTTGGTCATCGAGGTGTTTGATCGAGCGGCCGAACAGCATTTCGACCGATCCAGCAATCCCGGAGAAAAGGATATTCAGCAGGTCGTCGCGGTGTACCTCAAATCGGGTGCGAGATGACGCTTCCGCGGCCGCGTCGACCGCGAAACCGCCGAGCGTACGATCGTCGGCCCCCTTGAACGTGAACGCGCGCGGAGGAAGTGCCTTCGCCCGAACGGACTCTAGCATGCCCATGCGCTCCAGAATGGCGATGGTCTCGCCTTCGATGTCGACCGGCGTCCCGCCCCGGCGGAGTTCGTTTGCAACCTCGACGATCGTGACCTGATAGCCCAGCCGGTCCAGCCAGAAAGCAGTGACCAGACCTGCAAAGCTTGCGCCACTGACGAGCACGGGAGGGCCGGACGGCGGGGTGGGATTGCGGACGGGCGCAAGTGCGTTGATCATAGGGGAATCCACTTGAGAGACGGACATTGATCTATATTCGGTACCAATATATACTCCGTATATATAGAGACAAGGTTTGATGGACGACAAGGACAACCGCCGGACCCGGAAGCGCCTCGCCACTCGCCAGCGCATTTCGGACACGGCGACTCGCATGTTTCTGGAAAGAGGCTTTGACGCCGTGACGATCGACGAGATCGCGGCGGCCGCGGATGTCGGGCGCATGACGGTCTTCAATCATTTCCCGCGCAAGGAGGATATGTTCTTCGACCGCGAGGAAGAGATTCAGGCATTGGCCTTTGATGCCATTCGCGAACGGGGAGCCGGCGTCTCGCCGATTGAAGCGACTCGGAGACTAGCGCATGACCTCGTAGCACGGGATCACGAATTCGTGATGCTGTCCGAAGACACGAGCTGGTTCATCAGGACGGCGATGGCCAGCGCAGCGCTCAAGGCGCGCGCACGGGAGATGCGGGACGATTTTACCCGCGCGTTGGCATTGGTGCTGGCCGATACCGGCAACCAGGCTGCCGGCGATCCCAATGCCCATCTTGCAGCGGGCCTGATCGTAGCGACTTGGAACGTCGCCTTCAGCGAGGCGCAGAATCTCTTTGATCGCACGCGCGATACGCGCAACGCGAGGCGCTGCTTCCTTGCGGTCGTCGACCGTGGGACTACGGGCGCAGCCGCAGCGCTTGCAAATACCGCTTATGTTTGATTCTGATGAGCCTCGCGATCGGGAGCCTGCGGGTCAGCTGACGCCCCGATTGCCGACGTCCCGGCTCTCCTGAGCGAGCCTTTGAAGCTGAGCGGCGAGCAACGGCCAATATTCGCCGGCGCCACAATCCCGAAGCTCGAGCAAAGGCGGCGCGTCAGGCCGCCGGCTGCGAGTCCTCTGCCTCAAGCCCTTCGACATTGGCTAGGACGCGTTGGAGGAGCGACACCAGCGCCGCGACTTCGTCTGACGACAGGCCCCTGGTCATGTCAGCATTGCCTTGGCGCAGGACCGCGCGGCCGGCGGCCAGGCGATCCCGCGCCTGCGCAGTCAGCGACACCAGGCTGGCGCGGCGGTCGCGCGGATCGGGGCGGCGCTCGATCATGCCTTCCCGCTCCATGCGCGCGAGCATCTGCGCCATGCTGGGCTGTTCGACCTTGGCGCAGCGTGCGAGCTCGGTCTGGGACATCGCCTCACCGTCCTTGAGAGCCGCAAGCACCGGCAGCTGCGCCGTCGCGAAGCCGAGCGGGCGCAGCCTGGCGTCGCCTATGCGCGTGAGCGCGCGCGCGATGCGGCTGAAATAATGGCCCGGATGGCGCAACGGATCCCAATCGTCATCAGCCATTGCATAGGTACCTATGTTTATATAAGATAGGCCCCTATGTATCGGGAGATCGACATGACGGCAATGACGCGGATCGCAATCATCGGCGGCGGCCCTGGCGGGCTGATGCTGGCGCGGCTGCTGCAGCTGCAAGGACTCTCGCCAACGGTGTTCGAGCGCGACGGCCATGCCGGCGAGCGGCCGCAGGGCGGATCGCTGGACCTGCACGACGAGACCGGCCAGCGGGCCATGCGGCTGGCGGCGCTGGAAGCCGAGTTCGCCGCGGCGGCGCGGCCGGAAGACCAGGGCGACCGGCTCTACGATGCGAGCGGCACGCTGCTTTTCGATCGGGACGGCGAGGGCGACGACCGTCCCGAAATCGATCGCTCGGCGCTGCGCGACATCTTGCTCGCGTCGCTAGCGCCGGACACGGTGCGATGGGGCAGCCGGGTGGCGGCGATCGAGCCCGACGGCAGCGGTTATCGGGTCGCGGGGGAGCGGTTCGACATCGTTGTGGGCGCCGACGGCGCCTGGTCGCGGGTGCGGCCGCTGCTGAGCGACGCCCAGCCGCTCTACGAAGGCGTCGCCTTTGCCGAGCTGAGCTTCGAGGCCGCCAGGCATCCCATGGTCGCGGCGTTGACCGGCCGGGGCAAGATGTTCGCGGTTGGCGAGAACCGGGCGCTGATCACCCAGCTTAACGGGCATGGGCACATCCGCGGCTATGCGGGACTGCGCGCTCCGGAGGCTGTGGCGCAGCATTGGGCCAGCCTGGGCCCGGAGCCATTGCAGGCGGCGCTACTCGAGGCGTTCGAAGGCTGGGCGCCGGCGCTGCTTCGGGTGATCGAGACGGGGACGATCATCGGGTCACGGCCGCTCTACGCGCTGCCGATTGGGCACTGCTGGACGAGCCGGCCGGGCGTGACGCTGATCGGGGATGCCGCGCACCTGATGTCGCCCTTCGCCGGTGAAGGCGTGAACTTGGCGCTAGCCGATGCCGCGGACCTGGCGGAGGCGCTTGCCTCGGGCGGGGGTTGGGCGGCGGTCGCGGCCCATGAAGCTGCGATGGCGGCGCGGGCGGCGGTGGCGGCAGAAGGATCTGCCGCGGGGCTGCGCGCGGTGTTCTCGGCGGCGGGCGTTGGCCCGGTGCTCGACCACTATCGCGAGCGGCTGGGCGCCGACGTGTGACGCTGCGCACCGGTTTGTTGGGAGCACGTCTGCTGGGTGAAAGCGGGATGGCAGCTTCTGCTCCCGCTGGCCAGAGCGGAATGGCTGGCAACCACCCGCTCCCGCCGTCGGTGGGTCCGGCCGGAGCGGTCCGACGCGGATGACGAGATCCGGGTGGGAAGCGGACGTTGCGATCTGCCTTTCAGAACCAAAGATCGCGCACTGTTTTCCCGTCGGATGGAAGATCATCAAATGTATCAAAGCCGTCAAAGTGGTCGATCGGCAGGTGTCCAACATCATCCACGGAAGCCAGGCGCACGTTGACGGCCATGCGCCGGCGGCCATCCTCCTCTAGCCGCAGGCCCCTCCAAGCGAGCACGCCAGCGCAGGCCGCGCAAAAAACGATCTCGAGCGCGGGATCGGCCTTGCCCGGCCGGCGAAAACTGGCGGTGGCGCCGGAGAGGGCTATACGCTCGCCCTCGAAATCGTACGCCCAGAGGGCACCGTAACGGTGACAAAGCGTACAATTGCAAGCCGTTACAGGTCCAGGATCACCCGCGAGGGTCCACTCTGCTGCCCCACAATGGCAGGTTCCCCGTAGCATACACCGCTCCTTACCACACGGGTGGACTTTCACGCCGCCATGACTGTTCCGCAAGAGAATGTTCGCATGACGCAATTCTTCTGGCGGAATGGTCGCGTGCGAGCTCGCCACCCATCGGGTCAGAAGCGAAGTCCAAGGCCGAGGACAGCTTGGTGCCGGATGTAGCTGCTGCCTTCATAGTTTGAGTAGCGGTATTCCACTTTTAGCGAGAGTTGATCGCTCAGACGCTGCTCGACGCCCGCGCCTACCCGGAAGCCGTTGACTTCGTATGCGCCGATCGCGGTAACGGTGGGAGTCGCGGCGCTTGGTCGGGCGTAGTTCACCCTTGCATTGGTGAAGCCGCCCTTCGCGTACAACAGGGTCGATGTCCCCATGTTCGCGCCGACGCGCGCGCCGGCGTAGAGGTCACGGCCAGGTTTGAAACAACGCTGGCCCTGGCCACCATTCGGCAGCCCGATCGTGTCGCAATGGTCGCCGCTCGTCCCGGCAGCCTCGGCCTCGAGGCCGAGGACCATGGAGCCCCGCTGCCAATTATACCCCAGCTGGACGCCGTAGACGGGCGTCGCCTCGTAGTCGTCGGCCCACTGCTCGGCGCCGACCCCGCCGACCAGCGTGACGTTACCGCCGGCGAATGAGGCGTCCGCCTCATCTTGGGCCAGCACGGGCGCGCTGTTCAAAGCGGACAACACAAAGGCTGCGGCGAAAAGTCGCATTCAGAAATCTCCATTATTGAGCATGCGCGGCCGCGAGTGACGGTCACGGTTGGTGGTTCAGGACGACGCAACTGGCCGTGCGCCGTTTCTCGAAAGTCGTTGCTTCATCTCCCGCCCGGAAGACGTGCTCGCCGCGCACAACCTCAGTCCATTGGTTGGATTTTTTACAGGCGCCTCGAAGCCCAGATTAAAAAGGTGCGCGGCGGCACCGGCGTGTACTGGCGCGCCTTGCGGGCGGAATAGGGATTTCCGAACGCGAGTGTATCGGCACGGGTGTCGAGCAAGTTATCGATCTCGAGCCCCAGCGTCAGCGGACCTCGGGCACCGCTGAGCCGGAGCCGGCCGAGCAGGCGACCAGGGATCCGGCGATCGATGTCCGAATCCAGGTGGAGCCGCGAAGGGCCAATGAATTGGGCAGAGAGCATCGGGGTTATCCGCCAGGCCGCGAGATCCGCGGAGCGGCTGAGGGACACACGCCCCTCGACGTCCGCGATCGCAGGGAGCCGGCGGGCCGGCGATAAAGGTAAGCCCGCGACATCAGATTTGAGCCGGGGGGCTTGCCAGGTCCCTCCCGCCTCCACCCCCC
>NZ_JBYSXG010000066.1:0-22969 GCF_058782005.1 Sphingomonas sp. FW306-1B-B10E | reverse complement strand
TTTTCTACCCGCCCCTAGCCCCTCCCTTGCAGGCAGGGGAAGGGAGTCAATCGCGCAGCAATTCGTTGATCCCGGTCTTGCTCCGCGTCTGCGCGTCGACCGTCTTGACGATCACTGCGCAGTACAGCCCCGGCTTGCCCGCCTCGCCCGGCACCGTGCCGGGTACCACCACCGAATAAGGCGGCACGTGCCCGCGGTGGACCTCGCCGGTGGCGCGGTCGATGATCTTGGTCGAGGCGCCGAGATAGACGCCCATCGACAGCACCGCGCCCTCGCCGACGCGGACGCCCTCGGCCACCTCGGCGCGCGCGCCGATGAACGCGCCGTCGCCGATGATCACCGGGTCGGCCTGGAGCGGCTCGAGCACCCCGCCGATGCCAACCCCGCCCGAAAGGTGGACGTTCTTGCCGATCTGCGCGCAGCTGCCCACCGTCGCCCAGCCGTCGACCATCGTGCCCTCGCCGACATAGGCGCCAATATTGACGAAGCTCGGCATCAGCACCGCGCCTTTGGCGATATGCGCACCGCGCCGCACGATGCTGCCGGGCACTGCGCGGAAGCCGGCGCTACGGAACGCGGCTTCATCCCAGCCGGCGAACTTGCTCGGCACCTTGTCGAACCAGACCGAGTCGCCGGGGCCTTGGATCACGACGTTGTCGTTGAGCCGGAAGCTCAGCAGCACCGCTTTCTTGAGCCACTGATTGACCTGCCAGCCGCCGTCCTCGGTCGGCTCGGCGACGCGCGCGACGCCGCTGTCGAGAAGGTCCAGCGCCTCGGCGACGGCCTCGCGCACCGGTCCCTTGGTGTCGAAGCCGAGTGCGGCGCGATCTTCCCAGGCGGCGTCGATCGTGGTGGCGAGGTCGGTCACGTCAGTCTCCCAAAATCTGGTGCAGCCAGTCGCCGAGATCGGCGACGGTGTAGTCAATGAAGCTGCGGTCCTCGTCGGCGCCCTGTTCCGAACCGTTGTCGATCCATACGGTGGTCATGCCGATTGCCTTGGCGGGTTTGAGGTTGCGCGCCATGTCCTCGACGAACAGCGATTCCGCGGGGTCGAGGCCATAGGCGTCGCACAGCCCGCGATAGGCGGAAGGGTCGGGCTTGGGGCGATAGTCGGTGGCGTGGATGTCGTGGATCGCCTCGAAGGTTTCGCCGAGCCCGAGCCGGTCAAGCACCTTGCTCGCATAAGGCGCGTCGCCGTTGGTGAATACCAATTTGCGCCCGGGCAGCCGGGCCAGCGCCTCGATCAGTGCCTCGTTGCGCTCCAGCACGGTCATGTCGACGTCGTGGACGTCGGCGAGATAATGGTGCGGATCGACGCCGTGCTCGGCGATCAGTCCCGACAGCGTCGTGCCGTGGGCGTGGAAATAGCCCTTCTGGATGCGATGCGCCTCCTCGGGCGAGCAATCCAGCAGCGTCCGCACATAGTCGCCGATCCGCGCGTCGATCATCGCGAAGAGGTTCGCGCGCACCGGGTAGAGCGTATTGTCCAGATCGAAGATCCAGTTGCGGATATGGCCTAGCGCGGGAAGCATCGGAGCGGGGCTCTACGGAGTGGACGCGCGTGCTGCAAGGCGGCAGGGATGGATTGCATTAAGTCACGGTAAACCATGCAGAACTTATCTGCATTGCCGTGCATCCTGGGCAGGGACGAGGAAGATGCAGGCGGCATTTCGTGCGCGACTGATGCAAGGCGCTGTGTTCGCCGGCTTTGCGACGCTGGCCGCTTGCGGCGGCGGGGGTGGCGGGGGCGGCGTCAACCCGATTCCGGCGCCTCCGGTAGCGGCGCCCGCACCCACTCCGACGCCGACGCCGGTACCCACGCCGACCCCCGTTCCGACTCCCACGCCAACGCCGGCGCCCGTGCCGACGATGAGCTACGACACCAGCGAATATCGCGCGACCGCGGGCGCCGTCGCGATGAACGCGCTCACCGCCTATCAGCATGGCGGCACCGGCGCGGGAATCCGCGTCGGCGTGATCGACAGCGGCATCGACCTCCAGAGCGCCGAATTCGGCGATTGCTCGGGCGGCGTCGGCACCGGCAACTGCCGGATCACCAGCGCGTCGATCGCGGCGGCCGGCAACGGCACGATCGACGACGAGGGCGGCCACGGCACCGCGGTCGCCTTCACGATCGCCGGACGACGCAACGACGCCGGCACCCACGGCGTCGCCTTCGACGCGCAATTGATCGTCGCGCGCGCCGATACACCGGGCAGCTGTGCCGATACCAGCGAGGACGGCGGCTGCAGCTTCGGCGACAACGCCATCGCCGCAGGGGTCGACGCCGCCCGTAGCGGCGGCGCGCGCGTCATCAACATCTCGCTGGGCGGCGGTTCGCCAGGATCGCGCTTGCTCCAGGCGATCGGCAACGCCACCGCGGCGGGGATCGTCGTGGTGATCTCGGCGGGGAATGACGGCGACAAGCCCGAGGGCGTCAATCCGGACCCCTTCGCCGGCGGCATCGCGGCGAGCGCCAATGCGCGCGGCATGGTGATCATCGCCGGCTCGGTGGGCACCGGCGATCAGATTTCCAGCTTCAGCAACCGCGCCGGCACCGGCGCGAGCCATTATTTGACCGCGCTCGGCGAGCGCGTGCGCGCGCCCGATGAGAACGGCTCCCCGATGCTGTGGTCGGGCACGTCCTTCTCGGCGCCGCAGATCGCCGGCGCGGTGGCCTTGCTCGCCCAGGCATTCCCCAACCTCACCGGTGCGCAGATCGTCCAGCTGCTCTATGCGACCGCGCGCGACCTCGGCGATGCCGGCGTCGATTCGGTCTACGGGCACGGCGCACTCGATCTCACGCGCGCCTTCCAGCCGGTCGGCACGACGTCGCTTGCCGGATCGACCGGTGTCGTCTCGGCGAGGATCAACGCGGCCTTGTCCGGCCCGATGGGCGACGCCAAGCAGGGTGCACTCGGCGCCGTCGTGCTCGACTCGTTCGATCGCGCCTTCACCACCGACCTTGCGCGCAGCATCGCCCGCCAGGGCCCGGCGCGCCGGCTTCCGGCGCTGATGGCGACGCGCCAGCGCAGCTTCTCGGTGGGCGTCCGCGACCTGTCCGTCGCGGTCTCGCTCGTCCCGAGCCGCGATACGATCCGGATCGAGCAGCTCGGCATAGGCACCCGCGACGCCGGCGGCGCACGGATGCTCGCTGCGACGGTGAGCGGTAGATTGGGCAGCAAGGCACAATTCGCGATCGGCGCGTCCGAGACCGGCAGCACGCTCACCGCACGCCTCGCCGGCCGCGACGAGCCCGCCTTCCTCGTGGCACGCGATCCGCTGCACAGCGCCGGGTTCGATGTCGACGTGACCGGCTCGGCGGCGCTCCGCCAGGCGTTCGGGCGCTGGGGCGTCAGCTTCGCGCAGGAGCAGGGCCAGGTGCTCAGTCGCCGCGACACGCAGTTCGCGGCGCTCCGCTGGGATGCCCAGCGCTCGGGCTATTGGCGCGCGACCCTCGGGCTCGATCGCCGCATCGGCGATCTGCGGGCCGGCCTGTCGCTGACCCGGCTCAGCGAGCGCGACACCGTGCTCGGCGCGCGCTTCAGCGGCGGCCTCGGCGCGGCGCGGGCCGACAGCAATTTCCTCGATCTCGGGCTGCGCTACGCAACGGATGCGGGCTGGTCGCTCGGCGGCTCGATGCGCCAGGGCTGGACCGACGCCAGGCTGCGCAGCGGCGTGCACGGCAGCGGATCGATCCGCACCAATGCCTTCGCGGCCGATATCGGCAAGGACGGGGTCTTCGCGCGCGGCGACAGCTTCGGCTTCCGAATCGCCCAGCCGCTGCGCGTGTCGAGCGGCGGGCTCGGCATCGCCTTGCCGGCCGATTGGGACTATTCGACGATGGCGGTCAGCGCGTGGGACAAGAGCTTTCTCAATCTCGCGCCGGAGGGCCGCGAAGTGGATTACGAACTGCGCTACAGTTGGCCGCTGTTCGGCGGCGATCTGAGCAGCAATCTTTTCCTGCGCCGCAATCCCGGAAACTTCGCGTCCTTCCCCAGCGACAAGGGCGGCGCGGTGCGGCTGACTTTGGGCTGGTAACGGCAGGGGAGGAGCCAAGCCAGTCCGCCTTGTCAGTCGCGAAGCAAAGCTTCGGCTAGCGATCCACGCCGTCGCCACCCATCTCCAGGTGATGACAGCCTATTCCCTGCTCGACCTCGTTCCCATCATCCAGGGCGGAAGCGCCCGTCAGTCGCTTGCCAATGCCGCCGATCTTGCGCGCTACGCCGAACAGCTCGGCTACACGCGCTATTGGGTCGCCGAGCATCACGGCATGGAGGGGATCGCCAGCGCCGCGACCGCCGTGGTGATCGCGCATGTCGGCGCCGCGACCTCGACGATTCGCGTCGGTGCGGGCGGCATCATGCTGCCCAACCATTCGCCGCTGCAGGTTGCCGAGCAGTTCGGTACGCTCGACGCGCTGTTTCCGGGCCGGGTCGATCTCGGGCTCGGCCGCGCGCCGGGGTCGGACCAGCGCGTCGCTGCCGCGATCCGCCGCGGCATGGCCAGCGACGGCAGCGAATTCCCGCAGGACGTGGTCGAGCTTCAGAGCTATTTCGCCGATGACGGCCGCACCGGCATCCGCGCCACGCCCGGCGCGGGCGCCGACGTGAAGCTCTGGATCCTCGGCTCCAGCCTGTTCGGCGCGCAGCTCGCCGCGGCTTTGGGGCTGCCTTATGCCTTCGCCTCGCATTTCGCGCCGGGGCTGCTCGACGAGGCCGGCGACCTCTACCGCCGCAACTTCCGCCCCTCGGCGGTGCTCGACAAGCCGCATCTGGCGCTGGGTTTCAACGTCTTCGCCGCCGACACCGACGACGAAGCCGAATATCTCGCCACCTCGCAGCAACAGGCCTTCGTCGCGATCCGCACCGGGCGCGGCATCCAGCTGCCCCCGCCGGTGCGCGGCTATCGCGACACCCTGGGCGCGCAGGGCAATGCGATGCTCGAACAAGTGCTCTTGGCCAGTGCGATCGGCGGGCCGGAGCGCGTGCGCGAGCAGCTCGCCGCCTTCATCGCGCGCACCGGCGCCGACGAACTGATCCTGACCAGCGCGATGTTCGACCACGACGCGCGCAAGCGGAGCCTGGCGATCGCGGCGGGGGCGATGAAGGGGCTTTGAGGCGAGAGCCGTTGCGGCTTCGCCGTACATTGCGATCCGCGCTCTCGCGGGAACGGCGACGATATCGGGCCGGCAAAGTATTTACGGTCGCTTCGTCGTGATGGCTGAACTTCCGAGATAGGTGGAAAGCTGCCTTCTAGCCCTCTCCCGCTTTCGCGGGAGAGGGTTGGGTGAGGGTCTTCTTTCTTCTACTTCATTCTGCATGCGTACGTCCGTTCGCCGACAGACGAGTCGCCATGCCTCGCAGCTCCGCAAGGATGCTACCGATGTCGAGCGGCTGCTATGGGGCTCGCTGCGCAACCGGCGGCTGATGGGATACAAGTTCCGCTTCCAAGCCACAATCGAGCCCTTCGTCGTCGACTTCCTGTGCGTGGAGGCGCGGCTCATCGTCGAAGTGGACGGCAGCCAGCAGGACGTTGAAGTCGATGCCCGGCGCACGCACTTTTTGAAGAACCGAGGCTATCGGGTCCTCCGATTCTGGAACAACGAGATCCTGGAAAATCTTGACGGCGTGCGGGAGGCCATCATGGCAGCGCTAAACGCGGATCGGCTGGGCTGACGAGGCAGAAGAAGAAGGCCCTCACCCAACCCTCTCCCGCGAAAGCGGGAGAGGGCTAGAAGAAGCCGGTCACAAGTGGGGCGTTTGACGCTGGTCTGCTTATAGGCCCCAACCTCGCCCCGCGGCTGTCCACCTTGCAATGTAGGATTTAGCCTGCTTGGCTAGCGCGGTCGGCTCGCTGTCGACCGCTCTTTCATATTGCCGGAAAATAGGACTTCGCCCGCGCAATAAGATTGCGAGAAGAATCGCGACTCCGTCAACTTAGTCAATTTAGGGACCGCCAGAACCACCTCGGCGTACTGCTTCAGTGCTCACGCCGAGTCGCGCTGTAGGAATTCGGGAGCCGGCGATCAGCTTGCCGCCGGCAGACGCAGCCGGACCAGCAGCCCGCCCAGATCCTCGCTCTCTTCGAGGCTCACCGTGCCGTCGTAGATCTCGGCGACGTCGCGGACGATCGCGAGGCCGAGGCCGGTGCCGGGCTTGCCGCTGTCGAGCCGGACGCCGCGGTCGAAGATGCGAATGCGGTCGGCCTCGGGGATGCCGCGTCCGTCGTCCTCGACGAGGATCTCGACGAAACCGGAATCGATGCGGACGGTGATGAACACGCTGCCGCCGCCATATTTCGCGGCGTTCTCGACCAGATTGCCGAGCAGATCGTCGAGGTCCTGGCGTTCGATATGCGCGATCAGGTCCTTGCTACCGTCCACGTCGATGCGGACATTGGGGTAGAGCCGCGCGACGGCGCGCTCGACCGCCTCGACCGAGGGCCATACCGCCGCGCGGCTGTGCGCACTGCCGCGGCGGCCGACCGCGCGGGCGCGCGCGAGATGGTGGTCGATCTGGCGGCGCATCGTCCGCGCCTCGCGGATGATCGTCGGGGCCAGGTCTTCCTGCCCCGCGGCGGCGGCGTTCATGATCACGCTGAGCGGCGTCTTGAGCGCATGCGCGAGGTTGCCGGCGTGGCGCCGCGCTTCCTCGGCCTGGCGATCGTTATGCTCGACCAGGGCATTCAATTCGTCGACCATCGGCGCGATTTCGGCGGGCATCCGGTCCTCGATGCGCTTCGCCTTGCCGGCGCGCAGCCGGGCGATTTCCTTGCGGACCTTGCGCAGCGGCAGCAGCCCGTACCAGGTCTGCAGCCCGACCATCACGATCAGCCCGAGACCGAGCAGCACGAAGCTGCGGATCAGCGTCCGGCGCAGGGTCGCGATCTGCGCGTCGAGCCCGTCGCGACTCTGCGCGACCTGGAATTTCCAGCGCACCGGCGAGCCCGGCAGCTTGAGGTCGCGCTCGGCGATGCGCAGCATCTGATTGCTCGGGTCGTTGGGGTCGCGGTCGGCGCGCGGGGTTTTGTCGACGAACTCGTCGCTATTGTAGATGTGGAGCTCGCGGTCGTCGTGACGCTGGTTGACCCGCAGCTTGCGGTCCCACAGCGAGCGTGACGGAAAGGGCTCGAAGCCCTTGCCGCTGATCTGCCAATAGGCGCCCGACCCGGGTTCGAGAAAGCGCTGGTCGGCCAGTTCGCGATTTAGCACCACTTCGCCGCTCGGTCCCAGTTCGGCGGAGACGATCATCGAGGTCAGCAGATAATCGAGCTGCTCGTCAAAGTTGCGGGTGATCGCCGTGGTCAGGATGCGGTCGAGCGCGACGCCGCCGCCCACCAGCAGCACGAAGATCCATGCGCTCGCGATCAGCAGCATCCGCCGGCTGACCGAGCCGGTGGCGCGCGGCGCATAGTAACGCGGCTGCGGCTCGGCGACCGCCGCGTCGCTCACCGGGGACGGGACGCTGTCCCCTTCCTGGTCCATCTCAGGCGTCCGCGGGTTCCTCGAGGCTGTAGCCCAGGCCCCGGATGGTGGTGATCACGTCGGGGCCGAGCTTCTTGCGGATGCGCGTGACGAAGACTTCGATCGTATTCGAATCTCGGTCGAAATCCTGGTCGTAGATATGCTCGATCAGCTCGGTGCGGCTGACCACCTTGCCCTTGTGGTGGAGCAGGTAGCTGAGCAGCTTATACTCCTGCGCGGTGAGCTTGACCGGCTCGCCGGCCTTGGTGACCTTGCCGCTGCGGGTATCGAGGCGGATGTCGCCGGCGATGAGTTCTGCGGAGGCATTGCCCGAGGCGCGGCGGATCAGCGCGCGCAGCCGGGCGATCAGTTCCTCGGTCTGGAACGGCTTGGCGACATAATCGTCGGCGCCGGCATCGAGCCCGGCGACCTTGTCCGACCAGCTGTCGCGTGCGGTGAGCACCAGCACCGGCGTGGTCTTGCCTTCCTTGCGCCAGCGGTCGAGTACGGTCAGCCCGTCGATCTCGGGCAGGCCGAGATCGAGGATAACCGCGTCATATTGTTCGGTGGAGCCGAGGAAATGCCCTTCCTCGCCATCGGTGGCGAGGTCGACCGCATAGCCCGCGCCTTCGAGCGCGTTGCGGAGCTGCTGTCCGAGATTGGGTTCATCCTCGACGATCAATAGTCGCATGCGTTGGTCCCTATGCCCTTGCCGTGCCGGCGCTCAATCGCCCGTGCGCCGCAGGATGTTCCCCGTGCGCCCGTCGGCATCGACCCAGATCACCGATCCATTGCGCAGGAATTTGAAGGTGTAAATGTCCGTTGCGGAATCGTAATCGAAACCGAGATATTGCGCGCCGGGCATGCGGGGAATGACGCGGCGCTCGATCTCGCGCACCGGCAGGTTCTGTCCCTTGAGGCGGCGCTGGCTGGCGGCTTCCTGATTGCTGTCCTGCGCATGCGCGGCGGCGCTCCCGGCGAGCGAGAGGGCAGCCAGACACGCGCAGAAAACGGGCTTAACCAGCATCTTCATGCGTCTGGCATAGGGGTGGGCCATTGAATAGCCCCTGAACGCGCCCGTCAGCCGCGGGCAACTTGCGGGCCGGGCGCGTGCATCCTAGGTGGCCGCCATGGCTGCACCTGTACTTGCATATGAGGGCTTGGGACTGATCCAGGGCTCGGGCTGGCTGTTCCGCGGGCTCGACCTCTATATCGGCGAACGCGACCGGCTCGCGCTGATCGGGCGCAACGGTGCGGGCAAGTCGACCCTGCTCCGGCTGATCGCCGGGCGGATCGATTCGGATGAGGGCCGCCGGACAATCGTGCCGGGGACGCATGTCGTTCTGCTCGAACAGGATCCGCAGGTCGCCGGTTTCGCGACCCTGCTCGATTTCGTGCTGGCCGGCGACGACGCCCCTGAACGTTACGAGGCGGAGGCGATCGCCGACCAGCTCGGCATCGATCTCGGACGCGAGGCGGCGACGGCGTCGGGCGGCGAGCGGCGCCGCGCCGCGATCGCCCGCGCGCTCGCGCAGAACCCCGACGTGCTGCTGATGGACGAGCCGACCAACCATCTCGACATCGCCGCGATCGACTGGCTCGAGAGCTGGCTCAGCCGCTATACCGGCGCGTTCATCGCGATCAGCCACGACCGCACCTTTCTGACTCGGCTGACCCGCCAGACCTTGTGGCTCGATCGCGGCGCGATCCGCCGCGCCGAGATCGGCTTCGGCGGGTTCGAGGCGTGGACCGAGCAGGTCTATGCCGAGGAGGAGCGCAACGCCCAGCGGCTCGACGCCAAGCTCAAGATCGAGGAGCACTGGCTGCTGCGCGGCGTCACCGGTCGCCGTCGCCGCAACCAGGGCCGGCTGACCAAGCTGAAGGAGATGCGCGCCGAGCGCGCCGCCATGATGGGCCCCCAGGGCGCCGCCAAGCTCGCGATCGGTTCCGACGGTGCCCAGACCAAGGTGGTGATCGACGCCAAGAACATCACCAAG
The DNA here is from genome assembly GCF_058782005.1 of Sphingomonas sp. FW306-1B-B10E. Taxonomy (NCBI): domain Bacteria; kingdom Pseudomonadati; phylum Pseudomonadota; class Alphaproteobacteria; order Sphingomonadales; family Sphingomonadaceae; genus Sphingomonas; species Sphingomonas sp. FW306-1B-B10E. The sequence goes on along the minus strand of NZ_JBYSXG010000066.1, from coordinate 13,507 downwards.
CGCTTCGGCGACCGCACGATCATCAACGATCTGACCTTGCGCATCACCAAGGGCGACCGGGTCGGCGTGGTCGGCCGCAACGGCGCGGGCAAGACCACGTTGCTCAAGCTGCTCACCGGTCAGCTCGAGCCCGATGAGGGCAGCGTGCGGCTGGCCAAGACGCTCGACGAAGTGATCATCGACCAGCAGCGCAGCCTGATGGACCCGGCCAAGACGGTGCGCGACGTGCTGACCCAGGGCGGCGAGTGGATCGAAGTGCTCGGAGTCAAGAAGCACATCCACGGCTATCTCAAGGAGTTTCTGTTCGAGCCCAACCTCGCCGACGCGAAGATCGGTACCTTGTCGGGCGGCGAGCGCTCGCGGCTGCTGCTCGCGCGCGAATTCGCGCGGCCGTCGAACCTGCTGGTGCTCGACGAGCCGACCAACGATCTCGACCTCGAGACGCTCGACCTGCTCCAGGAAGTGATCGCCGATTATGCCGGCACGGTGCTGATCGTCAGCCACGATCGCGACTTTCTCGACCGCACGGTGACGGTGACTCTGGGGCTCGACGGCAGCGGCAAGGTCGATGTCGTCGCGGGCGGCTATGCCGATTGGGAAGCGCGGCGCACCCAGCGCGTCGAGCCCAAAAAGGCGGCGGCCAAGCCCGTCGCGGAGGTGCCCAAGGCAAAGGCGACCAAGCTCAGCTACAAGGACCAGCGCGACTACGACCTGCTGCCCAAGCGGATCGAGGAGATTGAGGCGCAGATCGCCAAGGACGAGGCGGCGATGGCCGATCCCAACCTCTACACGCGCGATCCGGGCAAGTTCGCGACGCTGAGCGACGGCATCGGCAAGCTGCGCGACGAGAAGGACGCCGCGGAGATGCGCTGGCTCGAACTCGCCGAGCAGGTCGAGGCGCTGGGCTAGGCTGGCCGTTCAATTCCCCTCCCTGCAAAGGAGGGGGTAGGGGTGGATAGCCACGGGCGAGGCTCGATGCCTCGCCCGCGGCTGTTTCGACGAGCGGCTCGAAGAGTCTTCTGAGGGCGCAGACGCGCGCACCCACCCCCTTCCCCTCCCTGCGAGCTGGGAGGGGGATTATGAACGCGACACGATTTTGCCTTCGGGCTGACCTTCTTTATGGCGGGGGCAGGGGAGCGGACAGGCATGCAGGCGAGAAGCACGTTCATCGATCGGCGCGGGGTGTGGCTTTTCGTGCTCGGCTGCGTGGCGGTCACCGCCGGGGTGCTGATGCACGTGCCGATGTTCCTGATGGGCCGGCACATGCACTTCATGCTCGCCGGCATGCCGATGGGCTGGGACATGGTCGGCGGCATGGGCTTGATCATTGCCGGCTGCCTTGTCGCCGCCTGGGGCCTGCTGCCGCGCGACGTGTCGGCGCACCTGGCCGCGCGCGGCGATTTCGAGATTGCCGCACCCGAAGACGCGCATCTCGGGCCTGCGCATTGGACGCTGATGGCGGTGCTGGTGGTCGCCTTGATCATCGACATCATGAAACCCGCCGCATTGGGCTTCACCGTCCCGGGCATGATCAGCGAATATGGCGTGCCCAAAGCGACCGTGTCGCTCGTGCCGTTCTTCGCGCTTTGCGGCACCGTGACCGGATCGGTGCTCTGGGGTGTCTTGGCAGACATCTATGGGCGCAAGGCGACGATCCTGCTCTCGGCGGTAATGTTCGTCGGCACCTCGATCTGCGGCGCGATGCCCAGCCTCGCCTGGAATATGGGCATGTGCTTCATGATGGGCGCGGCGGCGGGCGGGATGCTGCCGGTCACCTACGCGCTGCTCGCCGAGATGATGCCGAGCCGGCACCGCGGCTGGAGCCTCGTATTGGTCGGCGGGCTCGGCGCGGTCGGCGGCTATTTCGCGGCGAGCGGCGCCTCGGCGCTGCTCCAGCCGATCTTCGGCTGGCGGATCCTCTGGCTGCTCAACCTCCCCACCGGGCTGCTGCTCGTCCTGCTCGGCGTCTTCATTCCCGAATCGGCCAAGTTTCTTCTAGCCCGCGGCCGGCGTGCCGAGGCGGCAGCGGTAATGGCGCGGTTTGGATCCACAATGCGCAAAGTGACCGCGTCCACGGCCGCGCCGCAAGCGAGCGCGGCGCATGTCCCGCTCACCGGCGCGAAGCTCATCGGCAAGCTGGTCGCGCTATCGACTGCCGCGATCGCCTGGGGACTGATCAATTTCGGGCTGCTGCTCTGGCTTCCCGCCGATCTGGTGAGCAAGGGCTATTCGGTCGCGGTGTCGAGCAAGCTGCTCGCCGCCTCCGCGCTGATCGCCTTCCCGACGGTGTTCCTCTGCGCTTTCCTCTACAGCCGATGGAGCACCAAAGGGTCGCTCGTCGCGGTGATCGGGCTCACCTTTCTGGGGCTGGTCGGTGTGATGTGGCTCGAACTCGTCGGCGGGATGAGCCCGGTGCTGCCGGTGGCGTTGCTGATCGTCGGGTCGAACGGGATCATCGCGATCGTGCTGCCCTATACGGCCGAGAGCTTCCCGATGCGCGTGCGCGGCCGCGCCACCGGCTGGGTGGCGGCGTGCACCAAGGCGGGTGGCGTTCTCGCCCAGGCGCTGTCGATCACGGCGCTGGTGCCGGCGATGGGCTGGGCCGCGGCGGCGATCATGGTCCCCACGTTGCTCGCACTGGCCTTGGTGGCGTGGTTCGGCCGCGAAACGCGCGGCGCCGACCTACGCCGCCTCGACGAAGCGATGGACACATCGGCGGTCTGATTGATTTAGATTAAATTGCAATCCCTTGGCGGTCATTTCGGACTCGTTCGGGGAACAATCGAGGCTGCCTGCCGGTTTGGACATCGGCAGGAGAGCATTCCAACATGGCTACACGTCCGAGCGACTTCGCAAATGATGCGGGCTCGCAATTTCTTACTGACAGCTTCCAGCGCGGGCTCGCGCATTGGAATCGTGAACGCCTTGAGCCTGGCTTCCCCAGCGATGACTGGAGCCGGACTTTCGAGCGCGACCTCCGGATGCAGCGGCTCGAGGGCGGCTTCCTCGAAGAACTTCGCGCTGAGATCGCCGAAGAAGCGGCTGCCGCCCCGACCGACGTCGAAGGGTTCATCGACTGGTTCGAGGGGCTGAAGGCACGCGGGCCCGGCCAGGGCGATCCGCTGTTCCCCTGGCTCGCAGAGACTGCGGACCGAGATCAGCTTCGATGGTTCTTCGAGCAGGAAGCCGCCGGCGAGGCCGGGTTCGACGATCTGGTGGCGATGACGCAGGTCAAGTTGCCGGTGCGACCCAAGCTAGAGCTTGCGCGCAATTATTGGGACGAAATGGGCCACGGCACGGCCAAGGGCATGCACGGCCCGATGCTCGACGCATTGGTCGACACGCTCGAGGTCAATCCGGTGATCGAGAATACCGTCTGGGAGAGCCTGGCGCTCGCCAATGCGATGACGGCGATGGCGGCCAACCGCCGCTATGCCTGGCACTCGGTCGGCGCGCTCGGCGTCGTCGAACTGACCGCGCCCGGCCGCTCGGCGCTCGTCGCCGAAGGGCTCAAGCGCGTCGGGCTGAGTCCGAAGGAAGCGCGCTATTTCACGCTCCATGCCGTGCTCGACATCAAGCATAGCGAAGACTGGAACCGCGAGGCGATCCGCCCCGCGGTCGAGGAAGATCCGCGCCGCGCCACTGCGATGGCCGAGGGCGCGTTGATCCGGCTCAAATGCGGTGCGCGCTGCTTCGAGGCCTATCGCGCCCGGCTCTGGGACTGACGTAACCGGCGCCGCCGGCGTCCGTCAGGGCGCCGGAACGAGTTCCACTACATCGAGCACCGATTCGAACCGCGGGCGCGGGAAGACCAGCCGCCAGCGCTTGGGTGCGATGCGCTCCACATAGCCGATCATGTCGCGATCGGCGTCGACGCCGTAGCGCAGCGGCGAAGTCTCATCGCCGAGGACGAGCGTACCCAGAAAGACCTGGCGGTTGGCGTCGTGCGGGAAAATCAGCCCGGTCGGCCGCTGCGAGCCGGTCATCTTGTGCAGGCTCTTGACTTCGCCCTCATCGGCGACGCGGCAATCGAACCACGGATAGGCCGTGAAGTCGCGCATCGCAGTGCCCTTGCCTCCCAGCTTGAAGGTGCGGCAGCGATAGGCCCCTTGCGGCAGCGACGCGTCGGGAAGCGCGCGATCGGGATCGAACAACACCGGTTCGGCGGCGATCGCCTTGGCGTCGGCCTTGCGCGCAGGCGGCAGCGCCTCGTCCCAGGCCTTGTGCCAGTCGCGCATCCGGTCGCGATCGGCGGCGGTGGCGACGTTCTGCCAGCGGACATTGGTCGGCGGCGCGGAGGAGGTCGCTTCGCGATAGACGCTGCAGCCTCCGAGGCCCGCGGCGAGGGCAATGGCAACCGGCAGCATCCACTTCATTCGCGATCCCCTTTTGCCCCGGCTTACGCCGCGGTCCAGCCGCCATCCATCGAATAATTGGCGCCAGTGATTTGCGCCGCTTCGTCCCTGCACAGAAAGAGCGCGAGTGCGGCGACTTGTTCCGGCTGGACGAAGGCTTTTGTCGGCTGGGCGTCGAGCAGGACGTCGTTGATCACCTGCTCGCGCGTGAGGTTTCGCGTCTTCATCGTGTCGGGGATCTGGTTCTCGACCAGCGGCGTCCAGACATAGCCAGGCGAGATGCAATTGACCGTGATGCCGTGGACGGCGACTTCGAGCGCGGCGGTCTTGGTGAGCCCGGCGATGCCGTGCTTGGCGGTGACATAGGCCGACTTGTTGGGGCTCGCGACGAGGCTGTGTGCGCTCGCGGTGGTGATGATCCGGCCCCAGCCGCGCGCCTTCATGCCGGGGATGGCGGCGCGCATCAGGTGGAAGGTCGAGCTCAGGTTGATGGCGATAATCGCATCCCATTTCTCGATCGGGAATTCGTCGATCGGGGCGACGTGCTGGATGCCGGCGTTCGAGATCACGATGTCGACGCTGCCCAGTTCCTTCTCCGCGCGCGCGACCATCGCGGCGATCTGATCGGGCTTCGACATGTCGGCAGGGTCGTGGAGCGCCTTGGCGCCGCTGGTCGCCTCCAGCGCGGCGCGTTCGGTCTCGATCGCGGACGCGTCGCCGAAGCCGTTGATCATCACGCTCGCACCCTCGGCGGCGAGCGCCTTCGCGTAAGCGAGACCGATGCCGGAAGTCGAGCCGGTGACGATCGCGGACTTGCCCTTGAGGAACATGGAAACTCCTAACGCTGGGTGAGATCGAAGGCGGCGGTCTTGCCGTCGAGGATGTTCTGCGCGACGAGCTGGGCGTTCGCCATCGTCTCCGCGACTGCGGCGCGGCCGGCCTGCCAATGCTCGTGCATCGAGCGCGCGGAGAATTCGAAGTCGCGCGATCCGCCCTCCCAGGCATTGGCGCGGTAGATCAGATGGACGAGGCTCAGCGGCTTCTCGTCGGCGAGGATGCGCAATGCCGCGACATCGGGATCGTCGGCCAGATCGGCGGGCAGCTTGGCGAGAACCCGGCGGATCGCCTCGCGCTCCTTGCGCAGCCGCAACCGTTCGCCCGAGACCTGGCGGGTGCGGCTCGAGAAGCGGATCTCTTTCTCGCGGGCGATCACGTCGGTGATCGTTCGCGGCAGATCGGCGGCGGCGGGGAAAAGGTCGACCTGGAAGACGATCGTGTCTTCGCATTGGCGGTCGAGGATGTGGGTGAGCGGGGTGTTCGAGACGAGCCCGCCGTCCCAATAATATCTGCCGTCGATCTCGATCGGTGGAAGCCCCGGCGGCAGCGCGCCCGAGGCCATGATGTGCCGCGCGTCGAGCCGCTCGTCCTGGGTATCGAAATAGCGGAAATTGCCGCTGGCGATATCGACCGCGCCGACCGAGAGCCGCACTGGCCCGTTGTTGAGCAGGTCCCAGTCGATATGCGCGTTCAGCGTCTCGGCGAGCGGCGCGCTGTCGTAAAAGCTGAGTGCCCCGGGCGTGCCGGGCGTGGCGAAGGCCGGCGGGACCGGGCGCGGGCGGAAGAATCCCGGGACGCCGCCCATCAACACCGTCGCCGCCGCCCATTCGTGCGAGAATTCGCGCGCAGTGTCGCTCAAGGGAATCGAGAAGTCAGGCAGCGCGCCGGTGACGCCGTCCCAGAACGCCTTGATCGCGGCCAGGCGCTTCTCGGGCGGGTTGCCGGCAAAGAGCGCGGCATTGACTGCGCCGATCGAGATGCCGGCGACCCAATCCACTTCGATCCGCGCGTCGCCCAGCGCTTCGATTACCCCGGCCTGGAAGCTGCCGAGCGCGCCGCCGCCCTGGAGCACCAAAGCGACACAGTCCGGGAGCGGCAGTCCGGCGACGCGGCGGCGCGGGCGAGGTTCGGCGTCGGCCATGCGCGGGCTTTGGCGGATTGGCGGTGGCGAGGCAATCCTCGGCGTGGGAAGGGCGTGCAACGCTCCGGCTTCTCGCGCATTGTTGCGGGGACCTAACGACAAAGGACTGGCCGATGCGGCTCGACGATCTCGATCCCACCGACAATGCGCGCGACTGGGGTTCGGGCGGCGGCGGGGGCGGCGGCTTCGGGCTGCTCGGCCTGCTGCCGCTGCTGCTCGGGCGCGGCATGGGATGCGGCGGGATCGCGCTGATCGGGATCGTCGCATTGATCTTCTTCTCGATGGGCGGCGGCGGGCTGCTCGGCGGTGGCGGCGGCACGCAGACGCGCCAGGGCCAGACCCAGGGCGCCGCCAAGGCCTGCGACACCCAGGCCGAATTGTTCGCGTGCCGCGTGATGACCAGCACCGAGCAGGTCTGGGGCGAGGTCTTCGCGCAGCAGGGCCAGCGCTACCAGCCCGCGACGATCAACTTCTTCCAGAATTCGGTGCAGTCGGCCTGCGGCCAGGCCTCGACCGCGGTCGGGCCCTTTTATTGCCCGGGCGACAAGGGCGTGTTCCTCGACACCGGCTTCTTCGACGAGCTCGACAAGCGTTTCGGCGCCAAGGGCGACTTCGCCCGCGCCTATGTCGTCGGGCACGAAGTCGGGCACCACATCCAGAATCTCGAGGGCATTTCGGACAAGGTCAGCCAGGCGCAGAATCGCGCATCGCGGACCGAAGGCAACCACCTGTCGGTGCTGCTCGAGCTGCAGGCCGATTGCTATGCCGGCGTCTGGGCCAAGCGCAGCGGCCGGCTCGAGCCCGGCGACATCGAGGAAGGCATGGTCGCCGCCAATGCGATCGGCGACGACACGCTCCAGCGCCAGGGCCAGGGCGAAGTGGTGCCCGACAGCTTCACCCACGGCACTTCGGCGCAGCGCAAGCAATGGCTCCAGCGCGGCCTCGACAGCGGCGATCCCGCGCAGTGCGACACCTTCAACGCCGGGATCTGACGCGGCCTATCCTCCCCCGTACCGCGGGGGAGGATTGCTGATGGCGGCGGACCTCCCTAATCCGCTCGTATGACCGAACCCGACGCCCCCGACCGCCCGAAGCTCGCCTACCGACACACCCCCGGCCGCGGGCCGACGATCATGTTCCTGTGCGGCTATGCCTCCGACATGAACGGCACCAAGGCGCTGGCGCTCCAGCAATGGGCGCAAGCGAACGGCCGCGCCTTCCTGCGCTTCGACTATGCCGGCTGCGGCGAGAGCGAGGGCGATTTCGAGGACCAGACGCTCGCTTCATGGCGCGACGATGCGCTGCGGGTGATCGATGCGGTGGTCCAGGGTCCGGTGGTGCTCGTCGGATCGTCGATGGGCGGCTGGATCATGCTGCTCGTCGCGAAGGCGCGTCCCGAGCAAGTGGTCGGTCTGGTCGGGATCGCCGCCGCGCCAGACTTCACCGATTGGGGATTCAGCCAGGCCGACAAGCTCACGATCCTCCAGCACGGCCGGATCGAGCAGCCCAATGACTATGGCGACGCGCCGACGGTGACGACGCGCGGCTTCTGGGCCTCGGGCGAGGCCAATCGCGTGATGATCGGGCCGGTGCCGTTCGACGGTCCGGTGCGGCTGCTCCAGGGGCAGCGCGACAAGGAAGTCCCCTGGGAGCGCGCCGCGCGGCTCGCCGAGCTGTTCCGTTCAGACGCGGTGCAGACGGTGCTGGTCAAGGACGGCGACCACCGGCTCTCGCGCGAGAATGACCTCGCGCTGATCGTCCGCGCGGTCGAGGATGTGCTCACCTTATGTTCTTCGCCCTCCTGACCCTCCAGGCCGCCGCGGCTGCGGCGCCCGCCGGCGCGTCCGAACCGCCGCGCTACGCCGCGTGCATGGACCTCGCCACCGGCGACCCGTCGCAGGGCGTCGCCAGCGCGGCGCAGTGGCGCACCGAAGGCGGCGGGATGCTCGCGCGGCAATGCCTCGGCGTTGCCTATGCCAATCAGAAGCGCTGGCCCTCGGCGGCTGCCGCCTTCGAGGAAGCGGCACGGGAGGCCGAGACGGCCAAGGATGCGCGTTCTTCCAATTACTGGGCGCAGGCAGGCAATGCGTGGCTGGCTGCCGGCGACCCCGTGAAGGCGCGCGCGGCGCTCGACGCGGCGCTGGCGAGCGGGACGCTAACGGGGCTGGCGCTCGGCGAGGCACGGCTCGATCGCGCCAGGACGCTGGTCGCGGCCGGCGACATGGAGGGCGCGCGCGCCGATCTCGACCGCGCGCTCGCCGACGCCAAGGCCGACCCGCTGGCATGGTTGCTCTCGGCGACGCTCGCGCGGCGGCAGGGCGACCTCACGCGCGCCAAGGCCGACATCGCCGAAGCGCTCAAGCGCGCTGCCGACGATCCGCAGGTCCAGCTCGAGGCGGGCAATATCGCCGCGAGCGACGGCGACGAAGCCGGCGCACGCGCAGCCTGGGGGCAGGTGCTAACGCTTGCGCCGGGAGGCCCGATCGCCGATTCGGCGCGCAACGCGTTGGCGCAGTTCGGAGCGAGCGAGAAGTAGCGCGGATTCGGGTTGGCCTCGCCGCATCGCGGTCCTATCTCGCCGGAAACCCCTGTTCCGGAGCTCCCATGCGCTATCTCCACACGATGATCCGCGTCACCGATCCTGTAGCGACCGTGCGCTTCTTCAAACTGCTCGGGCTCGAGGAAGTGCGGCGGATGGAGAGCGAAAAGGGACGCTTCACGCTGATCTTCCTCGCCGCGCCCGAGGATTCGAACGGCCAAGGCCAGCGCGCCAATGCCGAGGTGGAGCTGACCTACAACTGGCCTGCCGAGGACGGCAGCGCGCCCGAAGTCTATTCCGGCGGGCGCAATTTCGGGCATCTCGCTTACCTTGTCGACGATATCTACGCGACCTGCCAGCGGCTGCAGGACGGCGGCGTGACGATCAACCGGCCGCCGCGCGACGGGCACATGGCCTTCGTGCGCACGCCGGACGATATCTCGATCGAGCTGCTGCAGGCAGGCGAACCGCTTGCGCCGGCCGAGCCCTGGGCATCGATGCCGAACACCGGGGTCTGGTGACCGATCCCGCCGGCCGCTTTCGCGCGCTGACCGGCGCGGCGGCGCCGATCGTCCAGGCGCCGATGGCGGGGGCGGGCGGCGTCGCGCTGGCGGTGTCGGCGATCCGCGGCGGCGCGGTGGGGTCCTTGCCCTGCGCGATGCTGATTCCGGAGCAGGTGCGCGCGCAGGTGGCGGAAGTACGTGCGGCGGCGGACGGGCCGCTCAACCTCAATTTCTTCTGCCACGAAATCGAGGACGCGCCCGACGATCGTGCGTGGCGGACGGCCCTCGCGCCCTTCTATGCCCGGGAGAGGGTGACGCCGCCGACGGGCGCCGCGGCGCTGCGGCGACCGTTCGACGAGGCATTGTGCGAAGCGGTCGAGAGCGTGAAGCCGGATATCGTCAGCTTCCATTTCGGCTTGCCGGCCCCGGCGTTGTTCGCGCGAGTGAAGGCCGTGGCCAAGATATTCGGCAATGCGACGACGGCCGACGAGGCGCGTTTCCTCGCGCGCCAGGGCTGCGACGCAGTGATCGCGCAGGGGGGTGAGGCGGGCGGCCATGCCGGCTGGTTCCTCGAAGGCCATCGGCCGGTAGGAGCGCTGGCGCTAGTGCGGCGGATCGTCGCGGCGGTCGACGTGCCGGTGATCGCGGCGGGCGGAATCATGGACGGCGCCGGAATCGCCGCGGCGCTGGCGCTGGGCGCAAGCGCGGCGCAGCTCGGCACGGCCTATCTCTCCACGCCCGAGAGCCTGGCATCGCCGACGCATCGCGCGCTGCTGGGTAGTGAGGCCGAGACGGTTTTCACCAATGTGCTGACCGGACGCGAGGCGCGGGGATTCCACAACCGGCTGATCGACGCACTCGGGCCGATTTCAGCGGCCGTGCCGGCATTTCCGCACGCGGCCACGGCGCTCGCGCCCTTGCGGGCCGCGGCCGAAGCCGGGGGCAGGGGGGACTATTCGCCATTATGGGCGGGCCAGGGCGCGGCGCTCGCACGCACGATGCCGGCAGAGGCGCTGACCCGATTGCTTGTCGAGGAGGCGCTTGCAAGCCTCCCACGATAGTGTATTATACGCGCAATACACTGGAGGCAGCATGATACGATCGGTCATCCCGGGATTGGCATTGCTACTGCTCGCCGGGTGCGGCGGCGGCGAGCGCGCGGCGCTCACGGTATCGATCGAAGCGGATGGCAGTGCGGCGACGGTGGCGTGCCTCGAATCGAGCAGCGACGTGTGCTATGTCGCCTTCGACGCGGCGAGTCCGGTGCGCGGCGATGTCGGCAAGGGCGAGAGCCGCCGCTTCGCGGGCGTGGTGCCCGGGACCCCTTTGTGCATCGAGCCTGAACCGATCGATCTCGCCAAGTGCAACCGGACCGTGGTCAAGCAGGGCAGCCAGCGTATCGCCCGCAGCCGCGTCAGCAGCTGAGTATGGCGCAGCGGGCTGCGCGCGCCTAGATTGCCGCCATGCTCGACATCGTCCGAATCCCCGCGCTCAGCGACAATTACATCTGGCTGGTCCACGATTCTGCCTCGGGAGAGACGATCGTGGTCGATCCGGCCGAGGCAGCCGGCGTCGAACGGGCGCTGGCCGAGCGGAACTGGCAGCTGCATGCGATCTGGAACACGCATTGGCATCCCGATCACACTGGCGGAAATGCCGAGCTGAAGGCGCGCTGGAACGTCCCGGTGATCGCGCCTGCGGCCGAGGCGGCGAAGATCCCGACCGCCGACCGGCTGGTCGCCGAGGGCGACGAAGTGCGGCTCGGCGCGCATGTCGCGACAGTGCTGGAGGTGCCCGCGCACACGGCGGGGCATATCGCCTATCACTTCGCTGAAGACACGTTGGTGTTCGTCGGCGATACCTTGTTCGCGATGGGCTGCGGGCGGCTGTTCGAAGGGACGCCAGCGCAGATGTTCGCCAATATGCAGCGGCTGGGGGCGCTGCCGGGCGAGACGGTTGTCTATTGCGCGCACGAATACACCCAGTCGAACGGCCGCTATGCGCTGGTCGCGGAGCCCGACAACGCAGCGATCCGCGAGCGGATGGACGACGTCGATCGCGCCCGCGGCGCCGGCGAGGCAACCGTGCCGACGACGATCGCGCTCGAGGCCGCGACCAACCCGTTCCTGCGTGCCGCGAGCGTCGAAATCCTCGCCGAGCGCCGTGCCGCCAAGGATGCTTTTCGCGGCTGAGCCGTTTATGTCGCGGCTGGGGCGTGAGGAGACACCGCGATGATCCGTCGAACCATCTTGCTGCCGGTTGCCGCACTGCTCGCATTGGCCAGCTGCACCGGCAATGCCGAGCTCCAGGCATCGCGCCAGGCCGAGGCGCAGCGTGACCTGGCCGAAGCGCTCGACGGCCGCGTCGCGGGCAAGCCACAGGATTGCCTGTTCTCGCCGTCGAGCGTCAACGGCCCGCAGATCGTCGATAAACGCACGATCCTGTACCGCGACGGCAAGCGCATATGGCGCAACGACCTCGCCGCCGACTGCCCGTCGCTCGACCCCGACGATCTGCTGGTAATCGAGCTGCACGGGACGCAGATCTGCAAGAACGACCTGTTCCGCCCGGTCGACCGGGGGAGCCAGATCCCGGGCGCCTATTGCCGGTTCGGGCAATTCACGCCGTACGTGAAGGAATAGGCCAAGCGGCGTCCGCCTTCCACTCCCCCCTGAAAGGGAGGGGTAGGGTGGGTGCGAGCACAGCGACGCAGCCGGTGAAAGAGAAAAGGCCGGGCATCGAGCCCGACCTTTTCTACCCCACCCCTCGATCCCATAGAGGGAGGGGAGAGAAGATCACAGCACGTATCGGCTCAGGTCGGTATTGCGCGCGACCGCGGCGAGCTGCTTGTCGACATAGGCCGCATCGATCGCCAGTGTGGTGCCCGAGCGGTCCTCGGCATCGAAGCTGACTTCCTCGAGCAGCTTCTCCATCACCGTCTGGAGTCGGCGCGCGCCGATATTCTCGACTTCGCCGTTAACCTCTGCGGCGATTTTCGCGACCGCGCGGATACCGTCTTCGGTGAAATCGATCCGCACGCCCTCGGTGCCGAGCAGCGCCGCATATTGCTGGACGAGGCTCGCCTTGGTGTCCGACAGGATCGCGACGAAATCCTCCTCGGTCAGCGCCTTGAGTTCGACGCGGATCGGCAGGCGACCCTGAAGCTCGGGGAGCAGATCGCTCGGCTTGGCGACATGGAACGCACCGCTGGCGATGAACAGGATATGGTCGGTCTTCATCGGTCCGTATTTCGTCGCCACCGTGGTGCCCTCGATCAGCGGCAGCAGGTCGCGCTGGACGCCCTCGCGACTTACCGACCCGCCGCGCACGTCGCTGACCGCGATCTTGTCGATCTCGTCGAGGAAGACGATGCCGTTGGCCTCGGCGTCGGCGAGCGCCTGGCGGCTGACTTCGTCCTGGTCGAGGCGCTTGTCGGCCTCCTCCTCGACGAGCTTGTCCCAGGCGGCGCGGACATTGAGCTTGCGGCGCTTGAGCGGCGAACCGCCCAGGCCCTTCATCATCTCGCCGAGATTGATCATCTGCATCGGCGCGCCCGGCACTTCGAACGGTGCCGCCGCGGCCTGCTCGACCTCGATCTCGATCTCGGTATTGTCGAGCACGCCGTCGTGGAAGCGCTGCTTGAACGCCTCGCGCGTCGCGGTGCTGGCGTCCTTGCCGGTGAGCGCGTCGAGAAGCCGGCCCATCGCCGCTTCCTCGGCCTTGTCCTTGACCGCCGCGCGGCGGCGCTCCTTTTCGAGCCGGATCGCTTCCTCGACCAGGTCGCGGGCGATCTGCTCGACGTCGCGACCGACATAGCCGACTTCGGTGAACTTGGTCGCCTCGACCTTGACGAACGGCGCGTCGGCGAGCTTGGCCAGTCGCCGGCTTATCTCCGTCTTGCCGCAGCCGGTGGGCCCGATCATCAGGATATTCTTCGGCGTGACCTCGTCGCGGAGGTCGGCGCTGAGCTGTTGGCGGCGCCAGCGGTTGCGCAATGCGACGGCGACGGCCTTCTTGGCGTCGTGCTGGCCGATGATGTGCGCGTCGAGCGCAGCGACGATGGTCTTGGGAGTGAGGTTGTCGTTCATTGTCTTCTTCTTCTCCCCTTCCGCTTGCGGGAGGGGTCGGGGGA
>NZ_JBYSXG010000065.1:0-24031 GCF_058782005.1 Sphingomonas sp. FW306-1B-B10E | reverse complement strand
CCCCCCACCCCTCCCTTGCAGGGAGGGGAGATCAACCTAAGGCTTGAGCGCGCATCCTTTCGCCACCCGCACCGGGCTGCACTGCGCCATCGCACCCTTCGACAAGGTCACCACGAACCCCGCCTTCAGCGGATCGGGCGCGCCGGGATAATAATCGGTGCTCACCGCCTGCGCGCCGCTCGCGATTGCGGCCTTCGTCTTGGCATAGTCGCGGCTGCGCGCCTCGACCGTGTTGGCGTCGGTTCGCGTCCGGACGATCACGCCTTCCGAGACCCATTTGCGGATCTTGTCGCCGTCGACCAGCGGGTCCTGGACGATCTGCACCGCCGATTCCGGCTCGCCATCGGGATACCAGCCGAACATCGCCCGCCCTGTCAGCGACGGATGCCCGGCGCGATAGGCGTCGGAGACGGCGCTGCGCACGTCGAGCAGGATGTAGATCCGCCCCCGTGCCGCCGCGAGCGAAGGCCAGCCGCGCGTCTGCAGCGCCTCGCGCAGGCTCGGCGCATTGCCGCGTACCTCGTCCGGAGTGATCAGCCGCCTTCCCGGCAGCACCGAGCGGATCTCGCCATCCAGCGCATCGAGCAGCCCGGCGCCGTCGAGCGGCAGCGGGTTGGTGATCCCCGGCCGATTCGAGGGCGTATCGGCAGCGTTGATCGTGATCATGATCGGCAGATGCTTGGGATGCGCGCGCGACCAGCGGTCGACCTCGCCCAGGCAGCGCACCAGGGTCACGCAAGTGCTGAGATAGTCCACATCGGGAATGTGGAACACCTTGAACCCCGGCTTGAGCATCGCCGCGCGATCGAAGCCGGTCGCCTCGCCCGCCGCCTTGGCCCAGGCCTCGCCCTTGGGATCGGCATAGCGCCCGCCCGCTGGGTCGGCGAATATGTCGAGCTCGATCTGGCGCACGCCCGCGTCGAACTGCTGCGTCAATGGCAGATGGTAGTAATCGAGCCCCTCGGCGCTCTTCGGGTCCATTGCCCGGATCTTGGCCATCACCGCCGTAGGGATCCGCGCCTTGAAGCTGTTGTGCGAGCCGACGACCTGGACATCGTTCATCGCCTGCGGGGTCGCCGCCGCGCCGGCTAGGGCCAGCGCAGCGACGGTGAGAAGCCCCTTGATCATCAGAATTCCGTCCGCACGCCGAACAGGATCGTCCGACCCCAATAATGGATCTCGTTATAGCGGATCGGGTCGTCGCTGTAGCTATACTGCCGCGCGCCGGCGATGTTGATCGCCTCGACGCTCAGCATCGTCTTGTCGGTGACGCGGAAGGAGAGGTTGCCGTCCAGCGAACCGAACGCGTCGATATAGCTCGGCGTGTTCGTGCTGCTGCCGGTGCCCGACAGATATTTGTCGCGCCAAGTGTAGGACAGCCGCGCCGAGACCGGGCCGTAGTCGTAGAAGCCGACGAGGTTGAAGCTGTTCTTCGACAGCCCGGCCAGTTGGTCTTTGATCTTCCGCGTGCCGGAGGTGTAGTCCGCCTGCACCGACGTGTGCGTGTACGACGCCTGGATGCCGAGCCCGTCGAACGGCTTGGGCAGGAAGGTGAACACCTGGTTGTACGCAGCTTCCGCGCCATAGACCTTGGCGTCACCGCCATTGACCTGGGTGCTCAGCAGGATCTGGCCGCGGCCGGGGATTTCCACATACCGGTTCTCCTGGGTGATGTAGTCGTCCATCGCCTTGTAGAACACCGCCCCGGTGAGCGAGCCCTTGTGGCTGAAATACCATTCGAGCGAACCGTCGAACTGGGTCGCGACGAAGGGAATCAGGTCGGGATTGCCGCCGCTGCCGGTCGCGGCGTCGGTCGAGACACTGATCTGCGGCGAGCTTTGCGTGACGTTCGGCCGGGTGAGCACCCGGCTAGCCGCGAGGCGCGCGATAAGGGTGGGACTCAACTCGGCACGCAGGTTGAAGCTCGGCAGCCAGTTGTTGAAGGTCTTGGGGAAGCTCGCCGGCTTCGGCTCAGTGCCAACGATCAGCGTGCCGCTCGACACCTGATCGGTATGGACATAGCGCACGCCAACATTCCCAGTGATGCTGGAGCCGATCGCATAGTCGGCGCGAACATAGCCGCTCGCGGTCTTCTCCGTCACGACATAGGACGCGCGCTTGTCGCCGTTCGAAAGTGGCGAATTGGCAACCGCGGCGGTGAAGAGCTTGTCGTAGAAAACGCTGGTAATCGGCACGATCCAGGTTCGCGGCGCATTGCCCGAGACGCCGCTGAGGAAGTCGTCGAACGGGATCTGCTCATAGCCGTTCGGTGCGAAGGTGGTCAGCGGGACCCTGCCCGGATCGACCGTGAAGTCGCGCCGCGCGTAATCGCGCTTGCGCCAATGATATTCGCCGCCGGCCGCAACCTTGCTCAGGAGGCCGCCGATCTCGTGACCCACGTCCAGCCGCGCATACCAATCCCAGTCCTTGCTGTTCTTGGGCGCGATGTTGAACGGATAGAGGACGAAGTTCGCCGGGTTGGTCGGGTCGACCGGCGTCGTGAAGGTCGGGATCACCTTGTACCCACCCGACGCATCATAGGTCAGCGGCGCGAAGAACTGGATGCGGCTGCGCACCGTGCCGACATCGTAGCTCGGGTGGAAGCTGTGCGCGTACGACCAGTTGACGTTGGCGGTGACATCCCAGCCCTCGGGCCTCCAGCTCTGCTTCAGGCCGACGCTGAGCAAATCGTGGCGGTTGAGGCTGTATTCGCGCGTGCCCATGAAACGCACATTATTGAGCGTCGCGGCGACCACAGTGTTGCCGTCGAGCTTGACCGATCCGGGAACGATCGAAACGGCGGGGACGGCGGGTAAGCCGGCACTGGCGGCAGTGCCGGGATCGTCGGGATAGATATCGAGGCCGAACTCGTCATAGGCGACGTCGAGCCGGGTGCCGAGGACGTCGAGGGTGGTCTCGAGTTCGTCAGAGGGCTTCCACTGCGCGGAGATCAGCCCCGAATAGCGTTCGCGATTCTCCGTCTCGATCGTCGGACGCGTGCGGATTGGAGTGTATAAGCCTGCGGGCAGCTTGAACCCGGTCGCATCCGGCTTGGCAAACCGGTCGAGCACCCAGCCATTATTGTACCAGCGGTCGTTGCGCACCGCCTTGGACCAATATTGCGCGCCGGCGAGCAGGCCGAAGCTGCCGTCCTCGCTCTTGTAACTGGTGATCGCGGTGGCGTTCGCCTTCACCTTGTCGGTCATCGACGTATAGGTGCCGCGCAGGTTGAGCGTGGTCTTGGTGCCGACCTCGAGCGGGCGGAAGGTGTGCACGTCGATATTGCCGCCCAGCGCGCCCTCGGTCATGTCCGAGGTCGGCGTCTTGACGACGTCGATCTGCGAGACGAACTCGGCGGGCAGCATCTCGAAGCGGAACTGGCGGCCGTTGGCGCCGCCATTCTCGATCAGGTCGTTGATCGCGACGGTGCGGCCGTTGAGCAGGGTGCTCTGGAATTGCGGCCCGAGCCCGCGGACGCTGACATAGAGGCCTTCGCCGCGCGGCCGGGTGATCGCCACGCCGGTGACGAGCTGGAGCGCCTCGGCGACGTTCTGGGTGGGGAATTTGCCGATGTCGGTCGAGGCGATCGAGTCGACGCCGTATGCCGCCCGACGCTTGGTTTCGGTCGCGGCGGCGAGGCTCTGCGCGTAGGAGCCGGTGACGACGATCTCGCCGCCATCCTCGGTTTCGGCCTGCTGGACGGGCGCCGCAGCCTCGTCGGCGGACGCGCCGACGGTCTGCGCAAAGGCGGGCTGGGCCACGCCCAATGCGGCGAGGGTGAACGGCAGGGTGGCCTGAAGCAGGCGCGAACGGTGCGACATGTAGATTTCTCCCCCCGGGTGTGATCCCCCGGCGAGGGCGCCACTAGGCCCGCCTTATTGCGATTCGACGGCGCATCCGTTGCAGATGCGTGACGATTGACAGACGGTGAAATGACTTCGCGGATCTGAAGGGGTTGAGCCTATGCTGCTCGCAAGCGCGTGGCGTTTTGGATGCAATGTCCGTGCTCCTGCGAAAGCAGGAGCCCAGGGCCGTGCAGCCCTACGCTACCCTGGGCTCCTGCTTCCGCAGGAGCACGAGGATCGACTCGCGCCGCAAGGGTACCAGGCAAATGCGCGCGACCGCATGCCGCCCCGAACGCGCGGCCGTATGATACCGATGTTGTGAGAAGACTGGTCGGGGCGACAGGATTCGAACCTGCGACCCCCACACCCCCAGTGTGATGCGCTACCAGGCTGCGCTACGCCCCGACCAAGGTTGGGCCCTCTATTCCCGTCCGGCGCGGGATGCAAGCGGCAGCGACAATAGTTGCACGGCTTTGTGGCACATGTTAGCGCGCGCCGCTTGAAGGGGCCGTCCCGCGCCCCGCAAATCCAGGCCACCGAAAACCCATGTTCGCCACCCCAGCATATGCACAGGCCGCAGGCGCGGCGCAGGGCGGAAGCTCCGCCGGCGCGATCGTCTCGCTGCTGCCGCTCGTCCTGATCTTCGTCGTCTTCTACTTCCTGATGATCCGTCCGCAGCAGAAGCGCATGAAGGCGCTGCAGGACTCGGTCGCCGCGGTCAAGAAGGGCGATACCGTGGTCACCGCGGGCGGGCTGATCGGCAAGGTCACCAAGGTCGACGAGACCGAGGTCGAGATCGAGCTGGGGACCAACGTGAAGGTCCGTGCGATCAAGGCCACCCTCGCCGAAGTGCGCCCCTTGGGCGGCGCCAAGCCCGCGAACGACTGATGCTCGATTTTTCTCGCTGGAAGGTCCTGACGATCTCCATCGGCCTCGCGCTGATGGTGCTCCTCGCGGTGCCGAGCCTCGTCCCCAAGAGCGTGCGCGCGACTTGGCCATCCTGGATTCCCCAGAAGGCGATCAACTTCGGCCTCGACCTCGCTGGCGGCTCGTATCTGCTGCTCGAGGGCGACACCAAGGACGTCGCCGCCTCGCGCATTGAGCAGATGCGCGAGCAGGTCCGCAGCTCGATGCGCCAGGATCCGCGAATCGAGATCGGCGACATCTCGGTCCAGGGTGGCAAATTGAGCTTCATGGTCCGCGATTCGGCCAAGGTCGATGCCGCGCGCGAAAAGCTGCTGGCGATCACCGGCAGCGGGGTCGGCACCACCGGCCAGCGCGAATGGGACATCGCCGTCGTCGATACCAGCCGCTTCGTCCTCACGCCGACCCAGGCCGGGCTCAACCAGGCGATCGACACGGCGATGGGCGACGCCCGCGAAGTCGTCGAGCGCCGGATCAACGCCCTCGGCACCGTCGAGCCGACCGTGGTGCGCGAAGGCGGCAACCGCATCGTCGTCCAGGTTCCCGGGCTCAACGACCCGACCGCGCTCAAGAACCTGCTCGGCAAGACCGCCAAGCTCGAATTCCGCCTAGTGGACACCACAGCCACCCAGCCGGGCGTCGCGCCGCCGGGATCGATCCTGCTGCCTTATGCCGATGGCGGCGGGCAGATCGCGGTGCAGCGCCAGGTGATGATCACCGGCGACATGCTGGTCAACGCCTCGCAAAGCTATGATCCGCAGACCGGCGCGCCGGGCGTCACCCTCCAGCTCGACGGCGCCGGCTCGCGCCGCTTCGCCAAGGTCACTCAGGAGAATTCGGGCAAGCCCTTCGCGATCATCGTCGACAATGTCGTGATCTCGGCGCCGCGCATCAACGAGCCGATCCTCGGCGGAAGCGCGGTGATCAACGGCGGCTTCACTGTCCAGAGCGCCAACGAGCTTGCGATTGCATTGCGTTCGGGCAAGCTCAAGGTGCCGCTCAAGGTCGTCCAGGAATCGACCGTCAGCCCCGAACTCGGCGCCGATTCGATCCGCTCTGGCATCACCGCATCGATCATCGCGGTCGTCGCGGTCATCGCCTTCATGATCCTGACCTATGGCCGCTTCGGCATCTATGCGACGATCGCAGTGATCATCAACGTGCTCGTCATCCTGGCGATGATGGGACTGCTCACCGCAACGCTGACGCTGCCGGGCATCGCCGGTTTCGTGCTGACCATCGGCACCGCGGTCGACGCCAACGTGCTGATCAACGAGCGCATCCGCGAAGAGCGGCGGCGCGGGCGCAGCGTGATCCAGGCAGTCGAGCTCGGCTACAAGGAAGCCAGCCGGACGATCTTCGAGGCGAACGTGACCCACGCGATCGCGGGCTTCATCATGCTCGTGCTCGGCTCGGGTCCGGTGCGCGGCTTCGCGGTGGTGCTGCTGTTCGGCATCGCGACCTCGGTGTTCACCGCCGTGGTCTTCACCCGCATGCTCGTCACCCTCTGGCTGCGCCGTAACCGGCCCAGCGAAATCCACATTTAAGGAAGCCCGGACCATGCGGCTCCTCAAGATCGTCCCGGACAATACGAATATCCAGTTCGTCCGGATTCGCCACATTGCCTTTGCGATCACGGCCCTGCTCACCGTCGCCGCGCTGGCCCTGGTGTTCACGCGCGGGCTCAATATGGGCGTCGACTTCGCCGGCGGCGTGTCGATCGAGGAGAAGTTCGTCACGCCTCCGCCCGACTCCGAGCTGCGCTCTACGATCAACAATCTCGGTCTCGGTGAGGCGGCGCTTCAGAAACTGGGCGGTGCCAACACCGTGACGATCCGCCTGCCCAGCCCCGAATCCACCGACCCGGCCGCAACCGACCAGATGGTCGAGAAGGTCAAGGCGGCACTCGCGGCGAAATTCCCGGGCGCGACCTTCTCGAACTATTCGACCGTGTCGGGCAAGGTCTCGGGCGAGCTGATCCAGAACGGCATCCTCGCCGTGGTCCTCGCGATCATCGGCATCGCGATCTTTTCGTGGTTCCGCTACGAATGGCAGTTCGGCGTTTCGACCGCGGTCGCGATCATCCACGACGTGCTGATGACGCTGGGCTTCTTCGCATTGTTCCGCGAGCTGTTCACCTTCGACCTCAACATCGTCGCCGCGGTGCTCACGATCATCGGCTATTCGATCAACGACAAGATGGTGATCGACGACCGCATCCGCGAGAACATGCGCAAGTTCCGCAAGATGGACATGCGCGACCTGATCGACCTGTCGGTCAACGAGACGCTGCCCCGCACGGTGATGACCTCGGTGACGATCATGCTCGCGCTCGCCGCATTGCTGATCTTTGGCGGGCACGTGCTGCGCGGCTTCACCGCGGCGATGATGCTCGGCATCGTCGTCGGCACCTATTCGTCGATCTACGTCTCGTCCTCGCTGCTGATCACGCTCGGGCTCAAGCCCGGCTTCCGCGAGGAGCGCAAGGACGCCGGCAGCAACGCCGAGCGCGTCGGGCCGCGCGAAGGATGAAGATGGAGCGCCGCAGCGCCGAAGGGCCGGTGATCTCCGGCTTTTCGGGGCGCGGCTTCCGCGTCGACGACGGGGTGTATGAGGGGCTGTTGATCACCCCCAAGCGTGCCGATGGCTGGTCGCCGCCCCCGCTCGCCGAATTGACCGAAGCCGATCTCGCACCGTTGCTCGGGCTGGACCCCAAACCCGAATTCCTGCTGCTCGGCACCGGCGAGACGCTGGTGCGTCCTCCGCTTGCCCTGGTCAAGGCGCTCGGCGCGCGCGGGATCGGCGTTGAGCCGATGGACAGCCGCGCCGCCGCACGCGCCTGGGGGGTGCTTCGTGCCGAACTGCGCTGGGTCGCCGGCGCGCTCTATCCGCTCGGCTGACCCCATCTCCCGCCCGTTCGCCCTGAGCCTGTCGAAGGGCGGCTCACCGCGAGCACACCGCTCGTGTCCATCGCCCTTCGACAAGCTGAGGGCGACCGGGAGAGGGTGCCATTTCTGAAGGACGTCCTATGCAGCAATTGACCGGCCCCAGCCTCGCGCCCGCATCTGGCGGCGCGCCGAAGCAGATCGTGGTGCTGCTCCACGGCTATGGCTCGAACGGCGCCGACCTGATCTCGTTCGCGCCGATGTGGCAGCCGCGGCTTCCCGACGCGCTGTTCGTCGCGCCCAATGCGCCCGAGCGCTGCCCCGGCGTTCCCGGCGGCTATCAATGGTGGGCGCTCCACGATCTCAGCCGCCCCGCCCTCGCGCTCGGCGCGCTGGGCGCCGCGCCGGTGCTCGACGCCTATCTTGATGGTCTGCTCGCCGAGCATGGCCTCGACGAGAGCAAGCTGGTGCTGGTCGGGTTCAGCCAGGGAACGATGATGGCGCTGCACGTCGGCGTGCGGCGCGAGCGGCAGCTTGCCGGCATCCTCGGCTATTCGGGGATGATCGCGGGGCCCGGGCTCGATCCTGCGGAGGTACGCAGCAAGCCGCCGGTGCTGCTGATCCACGGCGACGCCGATACCGTCGTGCCGCTCAGCGCATACCGCCATGCTGTTGCCGAGCTCGAGCGGAACGGGTTTCCGCTGGAGGGGCATGTGTCGCCGGGGCTAGGCCACGGGGTCGATCCAGCCGGGATAGAATTGGGCGCGAAATTCGTGCAGCGCGTGCTTTCCTGACCTAGTGCTCCTGCGAAAGCAGGAGCACTAGGCCCCGCGCACTGTGGCCGCCCCAGGGCGCTATCCCCGTAACGGATAGCGCTCGATCGCCTCGTAGATCGCGCCTTCGCGGCCCAGCGTGCTCTCGAACAACAGGAAATGGTCGAGCGTGAAAGCAGGGCTGGCGAGGCCGGCATGGCTTTCGAGGAACCGGTCGGTGGTGCCGGCCGAGGCATTCATCCGCGCCAGCGTGATGTGCGGCAGATAGGCGCGGCGTTCGGGCATAAGCCCGCAGCGTACCAAAGCCTGATCGACCTTCTTGTGAAGCTCGGCCAGCGCATCGTGCGGGCGGACCCCGGCCCACAGCGCATTGGGCCGTCCGCGACTGTCGAACTGGCCGACCCCGGCGAGCGCGACCGTCACCGGCGGGAAGCGGATGTTCGACAGCGCGATCGCGACATCCTCGGCCTGCGGACGCTCGACTTCGCCGATGAAGCGCAAGGTGAGGTGAAGCTGCGCATCGTCCTGCCAGCGCGCGCCGGTGACGCCGCCCATCATGCCGAGCAGCTGCGCGCGGATCGCTGGAGGCGGGCGGAGGCCGACGAACAGGCGGTGCATGGCGCCGCTTAACCACGGATCCTGCGCGCCGCCCACCAGTTTCGCTTGAAAAGGACCGGATCAGGAACGATATTCGGAGCATTCCGGCAGCTTGCCGGGCAAAGGAGTTCACAATGGCGAATTGGTCGGATCCCCGGACTGGCGCAGCGTACGCAGCGACCGGCGCGCGCGCGGAAGCGCATGACGCGGGGCTCAGGGCATATATGCTGTCGGTCTACAATTACATGCTCTCGGGCGTGCTGCTGACCGGCATCGTCGCGCTGGCGTTCGGCAAGATCGACGCCTTGCAGCAGCTTCTGTTCGTGGTGCGCGAGACCGCGCGCGGACTGCAGCTTGCGCCTTCGCTGCTCGGCTGGGTCGTGATGCTGTCGCCGCTGGCGATCGTCTTCGCGATGAGCTTCGGCCAGAACCGCATGTCGGAAGGCACGCTCAAGGCGCTGTTTTTCGCCTATGCCGGCCTGCTCGGCGCGTCGCTGTCGACGATCTTCATCACTTATACCGACACGTCGATCGCGCAGGTGTTCTTCGGCACCGCTGCGGGCTTCGCTGGCCTGAGCCTCTACGGCTACACCACCAAGCGCGACCTGTCGGGCTTCGGCACCTTCCTGATCATGGGGCTGATCGGCCTGATCGTCGCGATGGTCGTCAATGTCTTCCTGCAGTCGGGCACGATGAGCCTGGTGATCAGCGCGATCGGCGTGCTGATCTTCGCCGGCCTCACTGCCTATGACACGCAGAAGATCAAGAGCATGTATGCCTATGTCGCCGGCACCGACATGATGGGCAAGGTCGTGATCATGGGGGCGCTCAACCTCTATCTCGACTTCATCAACATGTTCCTGTTCCTGCTCCGCCTGTTCGGCAGCTCGCGCAACTGAGCGCAGCCCAAGCTCGACGAAATCACGGCCCGGCGGCATCCCCGCCGGGCCGTTTCTTTTGCGCCGCCCCTGCGGAACGCGAATCGCGCGATGGTCGTTACAGCAGGGCAACGCTCAGGAGAGTGAACCATGACTGCCAACCCGATCGACCCGGCAATGGACAAGATGTCGGTGGCACCGGGACCCGAGGATGCGGATGCCAATTCGGCGACCGCAAACGAGCGCCCGGCGCCCGTGTCCTCCGCCGATGCCGGCACGGACCGCTCGATCGTCGAGCGGCTCGAGCGCAATCCCGAAAGCAAGGAAGCGCGGCTCGACCGGGCACTCGACGAATCGATGGACGCGTCGGATCCGCCCGCCTCGACCCAGCCGGTCCACAATCACTCGCTGCCCGAGAGCTCGGGCTATAACGAGAAGGCCGAGGAAAAGCTCGCTGCTGGCCCTGCCGGCACCAAGGGCATCATCGGCAAGGTGATGCACAAGCTCGGGCTCGACTAAGCCGTAATGGGTGCGTCTCCCGCGTCGGGCTGGCGCGCCAACATCGTCCTCTATGCCGCGCTCGCGGCGAATGTCGGAATCGCCGTCGCCAAGTTCGTGGCGGCGGCGATCACCGGCTCGTCTTCGATGCTTACCGAAGGCGTCCACAGCCTCGTCGACAGCGGCAATCAGGGGCTCCTCCTCTACGGCCAGCGCCGGGCCAAGCGCCCCCCCGACACCGAGCACCCGTTCGGCTATGGCCGCGAGCTCTATTTCTGGGCGTTCGTCGTCGCGATCCTGATCTTCGGGCTGGGCGCGGGCGTCTCGATCTACGAGGGCTGGAAGCACATCGCCGAGCCCGAGCCGCTGCGCGATCCGCTGGTCAATTACATCGTGCTGGGCGTGGCCACCCTGCTCGAAGGAACGAGCTGGATCATCGCACTGCGTGAATTCTCCGCGGCCAAGGGCGAGATGGGCTGGTGGCAGGCGGTGCGCGAGTCGAAGGACCCGGCGACCTTCATCGTCCTGTTCGAGGATTCGGCCGCGCTCGCCGGACTGGTCGTCGCGGCCATCGGCGTGTGGGCGAGCCACGCCTGGAACGACCCGCGTATCGACGGCGCGGCGTCGATCGTGATCGGCTGCATCCTGGCATGCGTCGCGACCCTGCTCGCGCGCGAATCTAAGGGGCTGCTGATCGGCGAGCGCGCCCGCCCCGACGTGGTCGCCTGCGTCCGCGCGATCCTCGACCGCCGGCCCGAGATCGTCCGGGTCAATCATGTCCGCACTATCCACACCGCGCCCGACCGGATCTTCGTCGCAGTCAGCGCCGATTTCGAGGACAGCATCACGATGGGCGCCGGCGAGACGCTGATCGAGAATATCGAGCGCGAGCTCAAGGCAGCACTGCCCTTGCTGTCGTCGATCTATATCCGCCCCGAAAAGGCCGAGGACGCGCCGGACACGGTCGCGATCGGATGATGCGCGATTGAAGCTGAGGTGGCGCCCGGCCCGGCCTTGCGCTGCGCTCGGCTCGCCGCAATGATGCAAGCCATCCAGGTACGGCACGGGGATTTGCAATGAATCGGCTTATCCTCGCACTGGCTTCGCAGGCCCTCGACCCGAAGGTCGCCGAGGCGATCGGGCGCTGGCACCAGGCGATCGCCTCGGCCGACGAAGCGCCCCACGCCGATGCCGACCTGAACACCAGGATGCTCCACCTGATCCGCCGCGACGAAGTCACGCGCCAGAACCTGTAGCGGCTCGACGAGCCCGGGCTCGACCCCGCGCAACGCCAGGCCGTCAGCGAAGCGATCGGCGCATCGCTGACCCAGATCGATCGCGAGAACACTAAGGCGCTCAAGCGGCTCCTCCCGCGTTCGGGCTGGTTCAGCAACCGCCGCCACGGTCGGCAGGTCACCCATGGCGCCTGGCTCATCGCCCAGCATTCGCCCGATGACGGCTTCCGCGAATATGCGCTGGCCCGGATGTCCGCGGGCCTCAAATCGGGCGAGGTCGATGCGCGCGACTATGCGCTCACCTTCGATCGCGTGCAGGTCCACAAGGGCAAGCCGCAGCTCTATGGCAGTCAGGCGTCGTGCCGCGACGGCCGCTTGGCACTGAAGCCGATCGAGAACCCGGCGGCAGTCAACGCCGCCCGCGCGCGGATCGGCTGGGCGCAGACGATCGAGGAAACGATGGGCGACCTCGAGATCGGCAAGCCCTGCGTCTATTGACGCCTGCGGGCAGTCACCGGCCCGATCGGCAGGCAATCCGATAGGACTGCAGTTGCCGCGCGTTGAGCCGTGCGAGGTGCGTGCGCAGCAACGCGCAGTTCCGCGCGCGCTCGGCCGGGGTCCAGCGGCGGGTGGTGGACGCGCGGGCGCCCTCCCGGGGCGCGCGCGCGACGCTGTTGCGATTGATCGAGTCGATGACCGCCGCATGCGCCGAGCCCGTCGCCCAGTCGTTGCTGGTCTGGATATCCTGGGAGTGGCCGGCGGGCAGCGCCGTCAGGGACAGCACGAAGGCAAAGGCTGACGGCATTGGCTTAGGCTCCCTGATATCGCTGGCCAGACTGGCGACAGCCGGACCGCCGGCTGCCGCCCCGCATTACATCGCCTGGAACACCCCGCACGCGATCCGCCCGCCGGAATTGCCCGAGGGATCGGTTTTGTAGTCGTCGGCGTTCGCATGGATCACGATCGCCGCGCCGTCCTCGTCGAGCAACTGCTGATAGGTGCCGCCGGGAAGCGTGAAGATCGTCCGGTCGCGGCCGCCGGCATCGATGTCGAGATTGGGCATGTCGCCGGCATGCGGGCCGGCGGGATTCTCCTTGCCGTGCTGGTGCGCGGTCGGGTTCCAGTGCGGCCCGGCGCTGGCGAAGTCGGGGCCGACACATTTGCCGACCGCGTGGACATGCGTGCCGTGCGCGCCCTCGGGCAGCCCGCCGGCCTCGACGATCACGCGGATCGCGCCGTCGACTTCCTCGGCCACTGCGGTACCGACCTTCTCGCCCGCCGCGTTCATGATGTCGGCCTGCGCCCGATAATGCCCCGCCATGTAGCGGGCATTCTGCTCGGGTGTCGCACATCCGCCGAGGATCGTCGCGGCCGCCACCATCGTCATCGCTACCCGCTTCATGCCGTCCACTCCCTGACTTGCTTGCCGTCCCCTAATGGACCGCCGCCGCGCGGGTTCCAAGACCCCTCAGCGCGCGCCGATACAGGCCCCGTCGCGCGTCCTGCTCACGCTGCCGTTGCGGAGCGCGATCTTGGCGCCGACAGGTCGGATCTCCCAACGAATTCAAGTCGCTCGGGTCGGCCATCTCATTCGACCACTTCGATCACGTCGCCGACACAGGCGTGCGCGACCTCTTCGCCCGCCTCGTCGGTCACCGTGACGCGGCTGCCGAGGACCAGCCGACCCTGCCGCTTGATCTGCTCGATGCCGAGCACCAGCGCCTCGCGCTTCGCCCATTCGCGGACGGCGCCGTCATCGGGCAGTTCGGCGCCGGTCGGGTCGCTCGTATCCTCGGCGCCTTCGCGGTGGAAATAATAGCGGGACATGCCGATCCAATGCGCGGGGCCCGGGCGGGTTTCGCAAATCAATCTGGATCAGGTCGATTCCCTGATCGTGCGGCAGACGAAAAGGGCCGGGCGTGCAATGCCGCCCGGCCCCTTCCTCACGTTCAGAACCCGTACGAAAGCCGCAGATAGCCGAACTGCCCCGGCAGATCGTAGGTCGTCGGATCGTAGTTCGCGCTGTCGCAGGTGAAGCAGGGCGGCGGATCGCGGTCGAAGATGTTGTTGACGCCCGCGGTTAGCCGCAGCCGGTGGTCCATCCAGCCCGGCGACAGATAGAATTGCACGTCGCCATAGAACACGCTGCCCATCCGGTGCTCGCCGTCGCGTTCGTCGACGCCGTTGATGTAGCGCCCGGTGAACGAGATGCCGTAAGCCGGAGTCGACCAGTCGAGCGTGCCGTTGAGCTTGAACTTGGGATAGGCCTGGTCGGGGCTGCCGCGCTCGGTGCCGGCATATTCCTGGGTCGGGGCGTTGAGGTCCGACGGGGGCACGATGTTGTACTTGATCAGGTGCGCCGCATTGACGTTGAGCCCGACGCTGCCACCGCCGAATTCGCGCGAGCGGAAGTTGACCGTCCAGTCGACTCCCGAGGTCTCGATCGCATTGAGATTGAGCAGCCGCGCATTGATCGAGGCGACCTGCCCGCTCGCGGTACGCTGGATCGACGCGCAGCTCACCGGATCGGCGCTGAACGCGCAGCGCGACAGGGTCAGCGTCGCCGGCACCGAGTCGATCGCGTTGGTCAGCTTGATGCTGTACCAATTGACCTCGAGGCTCAGCGCGCTGGCGAAGCCGCCGGTCGCCCAGCTCGGGCTGTAGACGCCGCCCGCGGTCCAGGTTTCGGCGGTCTCGGGCTTCAGCGCGGTATTGCCCTGTGAGAACACGCCGAGCTGCCCGCCGGTCGGCTCGTTATAGCTGCCGTTCGCCGGCACGCCGTTGGCGATGCAGTTCGCGCGCACCGTCGCATTGGTCGTGAATGCGCCGCCTGGCGCGCTGGTGCACGGATCGTCGATCGTCGCATCGAAGCGCGACGGCCCGGCATAGAGCTCGCCGATGCTCGGCGCGCGCAGGCTCTCGGCATAGCCGCCGCGGAACAGCAGGTCGCGCACCGGCTTCCACAGCCCCGAGGCCGTGAAGGTCGTGTTGCTGCCGAACGACGAATAGTTCGAGTGGCGCACTGCGCCGTCGAGTTCGAGCAAGTGGAAGAAGCCGACATTGGCCAGGATCGGCAGCCGCAACTCGCCATAGAATTCATCGACGTTGAACCCACCGCGCGCCGGGCTGGTCGGCACGTCGGCGCCGAGTCCGGCGACGATCAGCGGATCGGGATCGTAGCTCGCTTTCTGGTCGCGATGCTCATAGCCGATCGCGACGCCGACCGCGCCGCCCGGCAGGTCGAACAACTCGCCCGAGAGGTTGGCGGTGAAGTCCCACAGCTGCTGGCTGCTCTTGTCCTTCTCGTCGAAGGTCACGTAATCGAGCATCGGCTGGGTGATCGACCCCAGGCCGCCGAAGATGTTGAACGGCACGCACGGCCCGGTGCAGTTGGCCACCGGCCCCAGCGCGCGGGCAAGGTTCGCGGCATTGACGTTGCCGGTGAACAATTGGTGCCCGTCATTGATGCCGTAGACGCCGTTGACGTCCCAATAAAAGTTGCGGCTGCCGACGTTGAACGAGCCATCGAGGGTGACGGTCGCCGACAGGGTGTCGACGTCCTGAGTGAACGTGCGCTGCCCGCCCTCGACGAAGCGGCGGCGGATCATCGAGTAATTGGCCGGCGTGCCGTTCGCGCCCGACGACAGCGTGCCGAACGGATTGTAGGGGTTGGAGGCGTCAATCGTGATCGTGTCGAGGATATTGCCATTGCCGGCATCGGGCCCGATCGACAGCGGCAGGAACGCCGCCTGGGTGGTCGAATGGCGATGATTGGCGACCAGCTTGGTGCGCAGGTTGATGTTCTCGCCCAGCTCCTGCTTGAAGTTGACGAAGGCGCCATAGCGCTCCGACGGCGTCAGCAAATAGTTATACGGCCCGAAATTGAACGAGTCGGTGTCCGAATTATAGGGGCGGAAGTCGGCGAGCGTCGGTGCGCGTCCGATCACCGGCGCGATCAGCGTCTGATTGGGCAGCCCCAGTACGCCGAAGCGCCCGTTCGGCGTCGCGCTCGAACAGCCGCCCGCGGCGCAGCTCGTGCCCCCCGGCGTCGGGAATTGCGAGATCGATCGGTCGGCGGTGCTCACCCCTTCCTGCTTGGTATAATAGCCGCCGAACACCAGCGAGGTGCCCGTGTCGGGCGATTGGATGCCGTAGCTCGCCTCGTAATTCTGGGTATGCCCGTCGCCTTGGCGATAGGTGCCGAACTGCGCCGAAGCACGAAGCCCGACCTGCTTTTGCTTGGTAATGATGTTGACCACGCCGGCGACCGCGTCGGTGCCGTAGAGTGGCGACGCGCCCGACTGGAGGACTTCGACGCGCTCGATCATGCTGGTCGGCAGCGCATTGAGGTCGACCGAGGCGGGGATGCCGCCCGCCGCCGAGCCGTTGACGTAGCGAAGACCATCGACCAGCACGAGCGTGCGCTTGGCGGCGAGGTAGCGCAGGTCGATCTCGGACGAGCCCGAGCTCACCCCGGTACCATCGGGCGGGCCGCCGACATTGCCGGCATTGTTGACCTTGGTGTTGAGCCCGCCGCCCGCGCTGGGCAGCCGCTGGAGGACATCGGCGACGGAGCTCAGGCCGGTCCGCGCGATCGACGTCTCGTCGACGGTGACGACGGGCTTGTCCTGATCGAGCGGATTGCGCCGGATGCGCGATCCCGTGACGACGATTTCCTCACCGCTCTGGCTCGCGCCCTGCCCGTCATCGGGCGGCGCGGTCTGCGCCTGCGCCGGCAATGCCGCCAGCGCTGCGGCAAGCGCCGCAAGCGCGATACCCGAACTCTTCCAAACCGTCATATTGCGCATCAATTGGTCCTCCAATTACGCCACCCGAGACATCCTCTTTCGCTTATCGTCACATATGAGAAACAAAGCGGCTCGTTGCGCAATGGAGACAATTCACAGGCTGGTACGATCTCGACCGCCATGTGGCTTTCGAGTCACAGGCGAACGGCCGTTTCAGGACGATCGAAGACGGCGTCGGCACATCGGTCATGAAGGAAGCGATGCGCGGGAGGCTTTCGCTAAGTCGGCCCTAGCCGTTGAACGGGCAGGTCACCTGCGCGACTTGGCCGGTTCGGGTGAAGGACATGCCGAACTCGGTCCCGTTCCAGACGCTGACTCCGGACAGGAAGCGAATATCCCAAGTATGGAGGTAGAGCGCCCGCCAGTTCACATTCTCGCCTCCGCTCTCGGACCGCAAGACGACGTCGCGAAGGATGTGTGCCGGCGAATCGTTGCGGCGCAGATTGATGCACCAGGCACTGCCACCGGATTCGAAGCGGATGAAGAACCGGCACCCGGCCGGCGAGAGGCCGAATGTCTCGATGCGGATCGTGGCGTCGCGGCCGTCATTCTTGCCGGTATAGACGCCGCCGAAGTTGAAGCAGTTGGCGAAGCGGGTCTGCGCTTGCGCAGGCTGCGACATCATGGTCAGCAGCGAGACGAAGGTCGCCTTTACCAATAGTCTGATGATCGCTTGCATGACTGATCCCCTTATCGATCAGTAACGCAGTGAATATACCCAATGGTCTCAAGACTATCAAGTCGCTATATTTTGATATCTCAAGATAATAGGCCAAGTAGCTGAAGTATCTGTCATCTGTTAAACGTCGCGTTTCCTGGGCCTGACCCCGCAATCTGCCGGACCCAATTCGCCACGCCGGCCTACCGAACGGAAAAGGGCGCCCGCATCGCGGACGCCCTCTTGCTGCGTGCCGCCTGCGCGGCCCGCGGATCGATTAGGACCTTACATCCCGTTGGACAGGTTGGTGTCCGCGTCGTGCGTGCGCATGTCCTCGGCCTGGTTTGCGCCCGTCGCGCGGACGGCATCGGCCTTGTTGTCGAGCGCCTGCTCACCCGCCTCGGTCGTGGCGTTGTCCGCCGCTGCTTCGTAATTGTCGGCAACTGCGTCGGCATTCGCCTCGATATTGTCCGCCGCCTGCTCGCGCGGCGTGCTGTTGCATGCCGAAAGCGCGACGAGGCCGGCCACCGCGGTCAAAGCAAAAATCTTCTTCATCGTCGATTACCCCTGTCCTTGCCGGACGCCCAAACGCAACCGGATCGGGGCAGCAATCGACGGACAGGCTTTTTGTTCCGCGAGCGCATCGTCTGGACCGGCAACCGTCACTCCGCCGCGGCGCGCACCGCGCCGGCCAGTGCCGGGTGGAAGTCGATATATTTGCGTCCGAAAAGTGCAGGCCCCGCGACGAACTGGCGGTGGATCGCCTCGGTGACGGTCTCGGGATGCGCCTTGCCCTGAATCCAGACGTCCGCAGTGGGCGCCTCCCCGCCGATCGCAATGTCTAGAGGCGCCATCAGCGTGTGGAGCAGCATTTCGTCGGGGCAGTCGGAATATTTGAACAGCCGCCAATACCAGCGATTGGCGCCGAGAAAGGCGAGTATCTTCTCGACCGTGTCGCGCTCGAACAGCCACCAGCAGCCGCCGCCGTACAATTGGATTCCGCGCAGCTTTTCAAGCGGCTGATCGGGCAGCCGCGGGAACAGCCTGCTGAGAATGCGCCAGGCGATGGGATTGCGCACGTCGTGCAGCCAGCGCCTTGTATAGCGCTCATATGGCTTGTGACTGACCGGCATCGCATGCATCTCGATCAAGTTCGCGGTGCCGGCGGGCAGGCTCGCCAGCCGCGCGCGGATCTGCGCGTCGCTTTTGACTGGATAGCATTGCCCGCTCATATGATAGAAATGCGTGATCGCCGGGTCGCGCAGCGCCGCCCGCAGCAGCCGCACCACGCCCTCGACCTGGCTCAGCCCACCCCAATAGATCTTCACGCGGTTTTCGAGGAATATCGCCTTGTCGCGCGACGCGGCGAACTGGCCGATGTCCGACTTGCGGTCGATATGAACATAGGGCGCCCATAATTCCCCGCTGAGCCGATCGAGCAGCAGGTCGAGTTGGTCGGGCCGATGATAGGCCCGGATCAGCGCG
This sequence comes from Sphingomonas sp. FW306-1B-B10E, assembly GCF_058782005.1. NCBI lineage: Bacteria > Pseudomonadati > Pseudomonadota > Alphaproteobacteria > Sphingomonadales > Sphingomonadaceae > Sphingomonas > Sphingomonas sp. FW306-1B-B10E. Next base: position 5,445 of record NZ_JBYSXG010000065.1, on the reverse strand, counting down.
GCGATCTTCATGGCAGGCTCCCCCCCGGGCCTCAAATGGTCGCCCGGCCGAACAGAAGAGGCCGGACGATATCGGTGACGCGGCCGAGCTCGCGCCAGGTCGGATGACGCAGCACTCTCAGCGCAGCGAGCCAGCACCCGCCGCCGGCCACCGCCGACAGGATCGCGCCTTCCAGCGTCAGCACGGTTCCGCCCCGGGTCAGCGCCGCGACCGGCAGGCACGCGGCGAGCGCGCTCGCGGCGCTCTTCGCATGTACCCCGAGCAAGGCGCGCCGCGAGAAGCCGACGATCCGCTGGATCAGCCCGATATAGATGCCGAACCAGATCACGGCGTAGACCAGCCGCGCCGCCGCCGCCGCCTCGAGCCCGAAGCGGACCAGGCAGAACAGGCAGAGCAAGGCGACCGCCGTGTCGATGACGTTGCGAACGATCAATTCGCGCAGATGCCCGCTCAGCAGCGGAATCTCGGTGTGAAGCGGCAGCGCGAAGAACAGCAATTCGCTGAGCGCCACCCAGCGCAGCGCGCGCGCCGCCTCTTCCCAGCCCTGGCCATAGACGATCGTGACGATCGGCATGGCGAGCAGCGACAGCAGCAGCATCGCCGGCCACATCACGCTGGTATAGCAGGCGACCAGGTCGAGATAGGCGCGGTGCAGCGTGCTCTTGGCCCGCACCAGCTGGGCGAAATGGCTGAAGAATACCGACGAGAGCCCGCCGTCGAGCAGCACGCGCAGCCCGTCGGCCATGCCCGCGGCGCGGCCATACAGGCCGACCGCGTGCATCCCCAAGGTCCCGCCGATGATCAAATCGGGCGAGCGCGTGCCGATCGCGCCGCTGATCGCGAGCACCGTGGTCCCCGAGCCGAACGAGATGACCGGACGCGCGCCCTTGAACGAGGGCTTGAAGCGGATGCTGCGCGGGCCGAGCCATTCGGCCATCGCCGCGCGCGCAACCTGCTGCGCGACGAAGCCGATCGCGAGCGCGACCGGCCCATAGCCCTTATACGCGAAGACCATCGACACCGCGCCATTGGCGGACGCCGCGGCCAGGTTGATCAGCGCGAGGCTCTTATAGTCGACCGCGCGCTGGAGCAGCGCGATCGGCACGGTGTTGAACGGCAGCAGCAGGAACGCCCCGCCGATCAGCAGCATGATCGGCACCAATTGCGGGTTGGCGTAATACCACGCCATCGGCACGCTCAGCGCGGCGATGACGAGGCAGATCGCCGCGCCGACGCAGAAGGTGATCGTCGTGCAGGTGTCGAGCATCTGGTCGGTCAGTTCCTCGGCGCGGACCAGGAAGCGGCTCAGCCCGAAATCCTGAAGCATCGAGATCATCGCCGCGGCGGCGAAGCCGACCGAAAAGGTGCCGAGCGCCGAGGGCGGAAGCAGATAGCGCGCAATCACCACGCTCACCGCGAAGTTGAGCGCGAACACGAACCATTGGCCGGCGACCGACCACAAGGCTGCCTGGCGGACGCCCATTACTGGCTAGCGGCCGACATGTACGAGCGCGACAGCCCGGCGGCGAGATGCCCCGCCACGCGGAACTTGCCGTGGCGCACGAGCCGCGCCACGGTCCGCGTCACCGGCGGCCGCTCGCCGCCTTCCGCGACATATTGGCAGAGCAGCTGCACCCCGCCCGAGGCGAGCGCCGACATCGAGTAGAGCAATTGCGGTGCCACTCGCGCCCGTACCCGCCGCGCAACGCCGGCGACGCCGAAAATCCGGTCGAGTTCGTCGAGATGTTCGACGTCGGGCAGCACCGCGAGGTCCGCGGTCGGGTCGGGCAAGCCCTTGCTGCGATGCGCATGCGCTTCCCAGGCGATCGCCGCGCCGACCGCGACGTGGAGAAGGTGCCGGATCGTCACCTGGTCGGGATTGACGCGGTAGCGCAGCAGGACCTCGTCGACGCTGCACAGCTTGGTCACTTCCGACAGCCGCAGCCAGAGATCGTAATCCTCGCAGTGGCGATAGAGCGTGCGATAGCCGCCGACCTTCTCGAAGACCGCCTTGTCGATCATCGCGCTGGGATGGTTCATCAGCGGCTGCGACTCCATCGCCGCGATGAACTGCTCGAACGAGCGGGGATAGTTGTCGGTCATGCGAATGACGTTGCCGTCGAGGTCGATATTGACCGTCTGCGCGCCGATCGCGCCGTGATCGGGATGCTTGTCGCGAAAGGCGAGCTGCTTTTCGAAGCGCTGCGGCAGCGACTCATCGTCGCCGTCCATCCGCGCGACGAGTTCGCCCTGCGCCATCGCGAAGCCGCGGTTGAGGCTGGCGACGAGCCCGCGATTCTCCTGCTCGACCAGCCGAATGCGAGGATCGGCGGCGGCGAAGCGGCGCAGGATCTCGGTCGAGCCGTCGGTCGACCCGTCGTTGATGATGATGAACTCGAATTCGCGCCAGCTCTGCTGCAGGATGCTGGTCACCGCGCGGTCCAGGAACGGCGCGTCGTTATAGACGCTCATCACTACCGACAGCCGCATCGCACACTCCTTCGCCTCATGCGCGCGACCTAAGGCAATTGCGAGATGAGGGACAACGGCGAACGGCTATAGAAATAGTCTTAAAGGCCGGTGCCCGGCGCCCACACCTTTAATTAACTATGTTCCGTCTCAGTCCGAACCAAGCGGCAGGCGATTTGTCGGGGATTTTACTCGTTAATCATCTTTTAGGAGCGAGCGGGGGCATCGGATCGCGCCAGGATTATCCTCCCCGCGCCAGCGGGAGGTGGCATGCGCAGCATGACGGAGGGGGAGGAACACTGCGTGCAGTGCCTCCTCCCCCTCCGTCAGGTTGCGCCTGACGCCGCCCCCCTGGCGGGGGAGGATTAAGCGTAATGCGTCAGCGCGGCGTGCCGCGGTCGCTGCCGGGCGCGAGGATCAGGCGGTCGTCATGCTCGCGGCGGCGGCAGGCATCGGCAAAGGCGCGCGCCGCGGCGGGATCGGCGCGAAACCGGTCATATTCGTCCGCGTCGAGGCGATAATATTCCTCGTAATCGACCATGCGGTTGGACACCGGGATCGACAAGTAACGCTGCCCGCTCTCGCGATCCACGCCCAGCGAGAGCAATGCCTCGCGGTCGACTGCCGTATCTTCGAACCGTGTCGCCATGTCATTTCACCGTTGTGATTACATATTGGTCGGCGCTCGCCCGCGCGCCGTCAAGCACGGCTTCGTTGGCGCCCGAGGGGAGATAGCCGCCCGGCAGCCATTTGTCGTTGGCCCCCGCCTCGTTGCCGCTCGGCATGCGGACGCCCAGATCATCGAGCGACTCGGGCTTGAAGTCGACGCGCACCAGCGCATCGCCGTCCAGCTGGCCCTTGGGCAGGCCCAGCGCCTCTTCGAGCTTGCGCGGATCGCCGCCGGTCGAGCGCAGGATCTGATCGGCCTCGCCGCGAGTCATGACGAAGGTCGTCCCGTCGCGCTGGCCGAGCCCGTATTTGTCGACATTCTTGGCGAGCGAGAAGCGTGAGGCACCGTCGTCGAACGCGGCCCGATGCTCGCTGATCCGTTCGGCGGAGAGATATTCGGTGGGCGGCGGCCGATGGCCGTTGCCGAGATCGATCACTTCCTGGAGCCGGGTCTCGGACGCGCCGGTGCGCCGTGCGATGCCGGCAACGCCGTCCAGCGCCTCGATGCCCCCGCGCGTGGCGGCCTCGCCGCCGCCGCGTGCCAGCGCCTCGGCACCGTCACGTGCGATCACCTCGGCACCGGTCCGTGCCGCCGCCTCGACTCCACCACGGGTCGCAGCGGTGAGCGCGCCGCGCGCGGGTCCGCCGCCGACCGGCACGACATAGGTCGCCACCGTGCCGACATCCATGCCGACCGTCTCGAAGCCCTTGCCGTCGCGGAACGACTGTTCGTAGCGGTCGATCTGCCCGCCGGCCCAATCCTTCACGCCGCCGGCGATGTTGGTGAGATCGTCGCCGAGCCGCGACGGATCCCGCCCGACCGTCGTGAGATACTCGCCGCTCGCCTCGACGGCATTCTTGGCGCCCTCGGCGATCTTCTGGCCATATTCGGTCCGCGCTTCCTGAGAGAGCTGCATCTCGGCCGCCGTGGTGCCGAGCTCGCCCACGGTCCCCGCCAGGCCCACGACCTCGCGCGAAACCCCGCCGACGAACCCCAGGCTGAACCGAGTCATGTCCTCCTGCGCCGTGATCGCGCCGCGCACGGCGTTGGAGACGACATTGTCGCCGCCCGGCACATGGGCACGCGCGAACTCGGCCGCTTCATGGGTTTTCTGGCCGGTCCATTCCACCCCGGTCTTGATGCCGTCGCGCGCCGCTTCGGTGCCTTCGGAGATTTTCTCCCGCACCACCGACGCCGCCTCGCGCACGTCGACAGAGCGCACCGCGTTGACTGCCCGGCGGCCCAGATCCAGGCCGTCGCTCGCCAATTCCTTGGTCCTGGCCAGCGCCGTGCTGCCCAGATCGCGGACGCTCCCGGCGGCGCCGGCTAGCGTGCTCGTGGCGCTGCTGGCGGTCGACGACACTGCGCTCTTGATGTCGGACCAGCTGGGGATACCGAAGCCCATGATTCGCGACTCTCTTCGTCCTTGATGCCGTCCATATCGGATCGATGCGCCGCCGCCGCGATAGTCGATGCGATTACCGCGACCAGCATTGGCGCCCGCCCGCCATGGGACTAGGGCTGGCGGCGGACGGGAGAAACGCATGCGTATCGAGGAAGCCTGGGCGAAGCTTCACCAGGCCGCCGGCCTCGCCGCGGCGCGCGGCAGCCTGCTGTTCCACCTCGATCTCGCGACCGAGCTCGCCCGCGCGGCCTTCGCACTGCGCGGCATCGCCGCCGATCAGCTCGTGACCCTGGTCGACGAGCAGGGCTATCGCGTCCTCGCGCTCGACGCCGCGCCCTCGCGGCAGGCACTGGCGGAAGCGCGCTTCGACGATCGCGGCGAGGTGCACGTCGCCCCCGCCGGCCACCAGCCGCCCCGCGCGGTGGTCCTCGCCGATGCCCGGGCGACCCTCGCCGCCGCGCGCTTCGAGGGCGCCGAGGCGCACGCACTCCTCGTCGTGCCGGCGGACGATCCGCGCGCGGCGATCGAAGGCTATGCGCTCGCGGTCGGCGACGATCCGGGAATCGTAAAGCCGGCATCGCATTGGCGCGTGACGCTCGGCCATGATGGCCGGCGCATCGTTCGCCGCGAGGCGCTCGTCGTCACCGAAAGCGACGCGCCGGCGGGGATCCAGGCATTGCGCGACGGGACGCTCACCGTCGCCGACGCAGTACCGGGCGAGATCCACACCTATCTCAGTCTCAAGCACGGCGTCCCGCTGAACGTCCGAACACGCGAGTCGGGTGCGCTCTGGCGCGTCGACGGCGAGCGTACCAGCCTCGCCAAATAATCGGCAGGGCGGCCGCGCCGGTGCCGCCGCTCTTCCACACCCCGCGGCACAACCATCGCCCTTCCCCTCCCC